>JAVBPT010000031.1:0-3163 GCA_031549455.1 Eubacteriales bacterium | reverse complement strand
ATCCTGATCTATAATAATTCCCTTTTCATGATCCTCGTTGAATTCTTCGCCAATTAGGTTCAGGGTAATCCCTAATGCTTTCTCATTTTCTTTGGCGGTGATATATTCGATTCCAATCAGGTTCGGAATTCTCGTCACAATTTTCTCATTCATATAATTCATATATTTGAGCATTCCAAATAGGAGAATACCAATGATCATTAGGGAGGTAATAATCGCGCTGACAATCAATTTGGTATCATTTTCCGCACTCCGTTCCTCGTCCCTGGAATAGCTCATTTTTCTTTCCCTATTTGTTTTTTTGGCCATTTCATTTGAAATGTATTCAAGATCAGTCTGTTTTGGCTCTTCAACTGGTGCAACCGGAGTCAGCTTCTTAAAGATCTCATTGTCTGAGATGCTCCGTTTTTTATTGATTTCAAGAAATGTCTCCACCTCTTTTTCAAGCTCTAACACGGTTTGATATCTGTTTTCTTTTTCACGTCGGGTTGCTTTTATAATAATCCGCTCAACCGCGGGGTTGATGGTCTTATTGATCAAACTTGGTTTGGGTACAGTTTCTGTGACATGCTTCAAAGCCACATTGACGGGATTCTCACCATCAAATGGGAGCGTCTTGGTAAACATCTCATACATAATAATACCAAGCGAATAAATATCGCTTCTGACATCTATCGCCTCTCCTTTTGCCTGTTCAGGTGAAAAGTAGTGAACCGAACCAATCGCGTTGGTGGTCATTGAAATGGTTGAGCTTGAAGTCGCTTTTGCAATCCCAAAATCAGCAACCTTTACAATTCCATCTTCATTAATCATAATATTTTTTGATTTCAAATCTCTGTGAATAATATCATTCTTATGTGCCGAGAGCAAAGCAGAAATAATCGAATAGACAATGGTAAGCGCCACTTTTTCTTCGATCTGATCCACTTTTTGTATAATCTCCTTTAGTGTTCTCCCCTCGATATACTCCATTGCAATATAGTGCGTATCACCATCTTGGCCCACATCATAGATGTTTACAATGTTGGGATGAACAAGTGAAGCCACTTGTTGGGCCTCTGCTTTAAATTTTTCAACAAAGTTTTCATCCTCTAAAAGCTCTTCACGAAGAACTTTGATCGCCACAATGCGATTTAGACGTTTGCATTGGGCTTTATATACAATTGCCATTCCACCCGCACCAATTTTGTCTATAATCACATATCTATTATCTAAAACAGTACCTTTCTTCAAAATCATGATCCACCTACTATCCTATTCTACTAAAATCACAGAGATATTGTCGACCCCACCGGCAGCGTTGGCCAGCTTAATTAGCTCATTTGCTTTTCTATTTATTTTATTTTCCGTTCCGTTAAAAGTCTCCAGGATCTTTTCATCGGACACCATTCTGGTTAACCCATCTGAACACAAGAGAAGGCTCTCATCCTTAGTCAAATCCTTTTCATAATAGTCAAACTCAATCCTCTCCTTATCTCCTAATGCTTTTGTGATGATATTGGATCGTAGGCCCGCCTTAATTGCGTTATGATCCTCCGTAATCTTTTCAATTTTGTCCTTACCTAAAATGTATAACCTACTGTCACCTATATTAGCGGCATATAACTTTTTTTCATATATAGTCACGACCAAAAAAGTGGTGCACATGCCAAAATATTTTTCATCTCTAGAAGATTTTTGATAAATTTGTTCATTCATTCGGTCAATGATATATTTATATGTATCCTTGTACCCTTTATATGCATTGCTGGTATATAAATCTTTTTCCTTTGCATATTTGCAGAATAGCTTTACAGCCAGTGAGCTGGCGACTTCACCAGCGGTCTTACCCCCAACCCCATCTGCAACAATGTAGATGTTGTTAAAAATTCCAATTTTGGAATCCTTAAAACAAATTGCGTCTTCATTTTTTCTTCTTCTAAGACCGATGTTGGTTAGACCATATGACTTCATGAAAACGCCTCCTATTTTTTGATATATTGTGATCGTAGTTGTCCACAAGCAGCACGAATATCCGTACCTAGCTCTCTTCGTATGGTAGATTGAATCTTATAATCAGCTAAGATTTTGGCAAACCGTTCAATCTGTGCCTTGCTGGATTTTTTATATTCATTTTCCGTGATTTCATTCACTGGGATTAGATTTACAAAGCAGAGTAGATCTTTAAGTAATCTGGCAAGTTCTCTTGCATTTTCTTCTGTGTCGTTTACCCCAGCGATGAGCGCGTATTCAAAATTGATCCTTCGATTATTTAATTTCTCATAATATTGACAAACCTCTATAATCTCTTTAATTGTATACTTCTTAGCAATCGGCATCATCTTTTTTCTGATTGCATCATTCGGCGCATGAAGCGAAACCGCTAGATTTACCTGAAGTCTCTCCTCAGCCAGCTCGCCAATCTTTTCTACTAGCCCACAGGTGGATACCGTGATGTGCCTTGCTCCCAAGTTTGATCCTTTGGGTGAGATGAGGTTTTTTAAAAAACAAATTAGATTGTTATAGTTGTCAAGCGGTTCTCCAATCCCCATTACCACGACATTTCCGATTCGTTCGCCCAAATCTTTTTGTGCAATATAAACTTGTTGCAACATTTCTCCCGCCGTTAAATCCCGAGCGTATCCGGCTTTTGTAGAAGCACAAAAGGAACAACCCATCTTGCAGCCCGCTTGAGAAGAAATACAAATCGAATAGCCATACTTATACTTCATCACTACGCTTTCAATCACATTTCCATCCTCTAGTTTGAGCAAATATTTAATTGTTCCATCCGTTGATACTTTTTTTTCAACGATCTCCATTGGATCGATTTTATAATTTTCATCCAACAGTTGTATCAGTTCCTTTTGGACATTCGAACATTCTATAAAAGCATCCACATTCTTTTGGTGGATCCATGTGAAAATTTGATGCGCTCTGTATTTTTTCTCCCCAAGATCCAAAAGTTCTTTTTCTAATGTTTCAAGATCAAAAGACAAGATAGATTTTTTTGTCATGTACACTACCACTTTTTGAGTTTATTCTACCATAATTTATTTATTTTGCAAGAAAAAAATCATGCTTTCCGAAAACAAAAAATGAGTGAAAAATCACTCATCCTAACTTACAAATTTAATTCCAATACTCGTCCCGTCTCTTTATATTGTCGTAGCTTTACATTGCA
>JAVBPT010000015.1:0-15081 GCA_031549455.1 Eubacteriales bacterium | reverse complement strand
TTTCTTCCCCGTGATGTACTGTGCATCATATTTTTCAAGAAGCCTCATATTTCGATTTAGACTCAGAAGTGAATTGTTCATAATCATTGTATTGGTGATTCTCATGATCTCTCCCTTTCATACTATTCTAATACTTTTATCGACCATTTTGACAAAAAAGTTTATACTGAACATTTACAAAACCATGTAACTGTGATAAAATAACCTCATATGGAAGGAGCGAAAAATGATTGATTATCGGAGAGTCACAGATGCCATCCTAAAACAAATGGATGATGAAGCCAGAGAAAATGCAAAATTTACCTATTTCACCAAAGAAAATATCATGGGCACAATTCAGAGTATTCCAGAAGCCAGTTCCTATATAAAAGGATTGATGCTTTTGTTGCAAGAAGAGATTGAGTCTGGTGAAGTAGATAAGGAAGTGGATGCTTTTTCCTGGGCAAAAGTTGAGATTCTTTATGGGTTACAGAAAAACCCCGCATGGGCAAACTGTATCCCCTTATGGGAAGATGCATTTGATCGCCTCGAAGGGAACCCCGAACCAACATATGTGAGCTACCAAACCATTTCGAGGCGTTTGCTTGGTGGAATCACAGGAAAAAAAGAACAAGCCGCTCTCAAAACCTACCAAAGGATGACAAAGGTGAGCCCCCGAAAATACGATCCAAAGGAAATTTCCCCCGAGAAAGCGGGTATTTATAGCGCCATTGATCGTGTGGGCAAAAGGGATGCCTCTCGCTTTATAGATGGTCTACTTCTTGCGATACAGGAGGAAGAAGAAAGCGAAGGCATGTATACCGATATTCCCGTATTTCAACTGGCTATCCTTACCATCACACACGCTCTATCCGATTACCGTGGGGAAGAAGACTTCTCCTCTCTTGTTCTTTTCTGGAGACAAGCCTTTCAGAGTAAAATGAATGAGGTGCTTGATAAAAATGAAAGGTGCAAAGAAGCGGATGTTTTTCCAGAGTTTGTGTATGAGGAGTTTCTTGAATAAAAACCAAAGCTTGTCTAAGATGACAAGCTTTTTTATTGCTCCTAGGTTTCAAAAAAGTATTGAAATCTAAAAATATTGTGATACTATAATTCTATGTGATTGGAGGATATACATGTCTATTAGAATGCTAATTAGAAAACAACTCAAAAATGAACTACTTGAAAATGTGAAATATATATCAAGAAAAACCATTAAGCATGCTTCACCAAAAGAAATTTATTATGCCACTGTCCGAACCATTCGGGACCTGATTATGGATCAGTGGATTGAAAGCCACCGAAAATACGAACAAAAAAATGTAAAGCACGTTTATTATCTATCAATGGAATTTTTGCTGGGGAGAGCTTTATCCAATAATCTGATCAATCTCTCCATCGACAATGAAATCCGTCAAATTTTTGAAGAATTGAATATTGACTACAACCTAATTGAACAAGAAGAACAGGATGCCGCACTCGGAAATGGTGGACTTGGACGACTGGCTGCCTGTTTTTTGGATTCATTGGTTACGCTCAAAATTCCTGCCTATGGTTGTGGTATTCGATACAAGTACGGTCTTTTCAAGCAGTCGATTGAAAGCGGGTATCAGGTGGAATATCCTGACACCTGGCTTGAAGACGGAAATCCATGGGAGATCAAGCGAACCGAGTACGAAACCGAGGTACGATTCTACGGGCATATCGAAATGATTGACTCCGAAGATCCAGAAAAGGCATTTGAACACAAAGGATATAAAACCGTTCGGGCCATTCCTTATGATATCCCGATCATTGGATATGAAAGTGATAACATCAACACGCTTAGACTCTGGGATGCTGAGCCCGTTAAGCTGATTGATCTTAAATATTTTCAAGAGGGAAAATATCAAGATGCGGTAAGCGAAAGAAATTTGGCACAAACCATCGTGGACGTTCTCTACCCAGATGACAGTCACTTCGAGGGAAAAGAGCTCCGACTAAAGCAACAATACTTCTTTGTGTCTGCCACATTACAAGAAGCCATTCGCAAGTTCAAGGAAAAAAATGAGATGTCAAAACTGCCTGATAAGGTAGTCTTCCAGCTCAACGATACCCACCCAAGCGTGGCTATTCCTGAACTGATGAGGATCTTAATTGATAACGAAAACCTAAACTGGGCAGAGGCATGGGAGATCACAACCAACTGTTGTGCGTATACCAACCACACCGTTTTGTCTGAAGCACTTGAGAGATGGCCCGTGGACCTATTTAGTCGTCTTCTTCCAAGAATCTATCAAATCTCTGAAGAGATCAATAGAAGATTTATCGTGGAGTTGACCACAAAATATCATCGATCTCAGGATGTGATTCAAAGACTGTCCATCATTGCAGACGGACAGATCAAAATGGCACACCTAGCCATTGTGGGCAGTTTCTCCACAAATGGTGTGGCAGCATTGCACACGGACATTCTTAAGAAGTATGTGCTCCATGATTTTTATGAAATCTTCCCGGAGCGTTTTAATAATAAAACCAATGGGATTACACAAAGAAGATGGCTTCTAAAGTCAAACCCAGAACTTGCTAAGTTTATCACAAGAAGAATTGGGGATGGATGGATCATAGACCTTGCTCAATTAAAGGAACTGGAATGTTATCTAGAAGATGATGTGACCCTGGAAGAATTAAAAAGCATTAAGCAAGAAAACAAGATTAAGCTTGCAAAATATATCAAGGAAAAGAACAATGTGGATATCAATCCCTACTCGATCTTCGATGTACAGATTAAACGTTTACACGAGTACAAAAGACAACTCCTTAATGTTTTACATATCTTATATTTATATAACTTGATTAAAGAAAA
The DNA here is from genome assembly GCA_031549455.1 of Eubacteriales bacterium. Lineage (GTDB taxonomy): Bacteria > Bacillota > Clostridia > Lachnospirales > JAKSVV01 > JAVBPT01. The sequence continues at coordinate 12,257 of JAVBPT010000015.1, read as the reverse complement.
TAAGCAGGTTGAGATGGTTCCAAGAACCTTTATCTTTGGTGCCAAGGCCGCCCCAAGTTATCACCGAGCAAAGTTGATCATCAAGTTGATATCAGATATCGGAAGTGTGGTAAACAATGATCCGGATGTGGGCGACAAGCTGAAAGTGGTCTTCTTAGAAAACTATCGTGTTTCGCTAGCCGAGATCATCTTCCCGGCATCTGATCTGAGTGAACAAATTTCCACCGCAGGAAAGGAAGCCTCCGGGACCGGAAATATGAAGTTTATGTTAAATGGTGCCCTCACCATTGGGACACTTGATGGAGCCAATGTGGAAATCAAGGAAGAGGTTGGGGATGAAAACATCTTTATCTTTGGAAACACCGCGGAGGAGATTGAGCAGTTGACCAGAGAGGCAACCTATAATCCACGTGAGATTTATGAGAAGAATCCAACCATCAAGAAAATTATGGATCAACTCATTGATGGAACCTTTAACCCGGATAAAAACTTATTTAGTGACCTATACAATTCCATTTTAAATGGCATGTGGTCAAGACCAGACGAATATTACCTATTTGCAGATTTCGATATGTATATCCAGGCACAAAAAAAGGTGTCCGAGACTTATAAAGACTCAAGGAAATGGGCACAAATATCCCTTCTCAATATTGCAAGGAGCGGTAAGTTTTCAAGTGACCGTACCATCACCGAGTATGCTATGGATATCTGGAAAACTGTACCGATTGATATTTAAAACTAAAACAACCCTCTGGGTTGTTTTGTTCTCTCCGGTGTGTTATAATCGGATTCAATAAATAAATGAAAGAGGAAGCATATGAAAAATAAAATGATCACCCTTGTCCTGATCTTTATGTTCTGTTTTAATACAGCGAGCTATGCATTTAGTTTAGAAGATGCGGCAGAAGTCTTTAAAGGTGCCATTGAGGATATTGTAAACTATTACATCGGAAGCGGATATGAGGAACTTACAGAAGAAGCCCTTGCCACCGCTGCCATGAAAGGCATGTTTTCCGTTTTAGATGATTACAGTGAATACTATACACTAGATGAATATAAAAGCTTTATGGAGAGTTCAACCGGCCAATTCTTTGGCGTGGGCATCGTGATCACACCGATTGATGGAAGCATCACGGTGGTGGAAGTCATTCCGAACTCCCCAGCCGAAAAAGCGGGAATCCAAAAAGATGATATCCTGCTTTCTGTAGAAGGAGAAGCCGTGACAGGTTATACCACTGAAAAAGTGGCACTCCTTGTCAAGGGAGAAGTCAACACAAATGTCAATCTTGTGATCAAACGAGGAGGAGATGAGATCAAAGTAACCCTCACAAGACAGTTAATTAAAGTAAACCCAGTTGTTGTGCAAATGATTGATGAAGTGATTGCGGATGCGGACCCCGCCGATCAGATTGGTTATATCAAGATCTCTGAATTCAATGCCAACATGTTAGACTATCTTATTCCCGAACTTGAGAGATTAAAAAAGGAAGGTGTAACCACACTTGTCCTCGATCTTCGTAACAATTTCGGAGGAATCCTAGAAGAAACGCTTGGCCTCTCCTCTTACTTTATGAATCGTGGTCTCATAACCACTCTTGTTGATAAAACAGGGGAGCAAACAGAATATGTAAGTCTTTCCGAAGCCAATTTTGATAAGATTGTGCTTCTTGTCAATAAATACTCCGCCTCAGCCACCGAGCTCTTTGCCGGTGCTTTAAGAGATACCAAAAGAGCCATTATTGTTGGAGAAACCACTTTTGGAAAAGGTGTGGCACAAAGGCTCCTATTCAACCCAAAGGGAGGGGCCTATAAGCTAACCATGGAAGAATATTTGACACCACTTGGTGATCACCTAAACAATAAAGGTGTTGCACCCGATGTGGAGTTTGTTATTCCGGATTATATTTATGACATCACCACAAGATACTATTATGGTGATCAGGATGCAAACCTCATAAAGGCAAAAAGAATTTTGATCTATCTTGGCTACCCTATTGCAAACACAAATGATCAATTTGACCAAGCTTTGCTCGATGCCATCTGTGCTTTCCAGTCCAAAATGGGCTTATATGTCTATGGTGGCCTCGACTATACCACCCAACGATCTTTGAATACCGCTTTGTATGAAGAGGTGGGACAAAATGATAGACAACTTCGGAAGGCTTGGGAGGTTGCAAAATACTATAATGAGTTTAAGAGGTAAAAATGATTGATGTTGCGATTATAGGCTGCGGACCGGCTGGCATGTCAGCCGCGTTAACAGCGAAGGCAAGAAATAAGAGCGTGGTAATTTTCGGAAACGGGATTTTGGGCAATTATCTCTATAAGGCAGAACAGATCGATAACTACCTGGGATGCCCAAAAATGAGTGGTGAAAACATGCTGCAAACCTTTTTGGATCATGTTAAATCCTCTGAGATTGAGGTCAAGGAGGGAATGGTGAGTGAGATCTTTCCAATGGGGGAAGGCTTTACACTCAACTTCTCTAATGAATTCATCAGCGCAAAGACAGTGATCATTACAACCGGCATGCCCAAGGTGAAATCCATCCCGGGTGAAGATAGGCTGATCGGGAAAGGCATTAGTTACTGCGCAACCTGTGATGGAATGCTGTATAAGAATAAGGATGTAGCCATCTATATAGAGAGCGAGAAAGAGATAGAAGATGTAAGATTCTTGTCTGAGATTTGTCATAAAGTATACCTCTTTACCAAGACAGAGAGGTTAATCGGTCTGAAGGTACTAGAGCTTGCAAATGTTGAAATTATGGGACGTGAAAAGATCCGAGAAATCCAAGGTGATGAGGCTGTTTCTGGTGTCATTGGGAATACAAGAGAGATTCCAGTCCAGGCGGTCTTCCTTATGAGAGAAAGCATTGCAATGGATAAACTGATCAAAGGGCTTAAGATTACGAGCAAGCACATCAAAGTAAACAAAAAGTTTGAGACCAATATAAAAGGCGTTTATGCCGCCGGGGATTGTGTGGGAAAACCCTACCAGGTGGCCAAGGCAACAGGGGAGGCACAGGTTGCCGTCCTAAATGCGATTGCTTATTTAGACAAGTAAAAGAGATTGTATTGCTACAATCTCTTTTTTTATCCTTGAGAATTTTACAAGATTCCTTCTTTTTATTGAAGAAGTTGTAAGATTCCTCTTGGTTGTTGCATTGCTTGAGCAAGCATTGATTGAGCTGCTTGTTGAAGAATATTGTCCTTTGTGAAGCTCATCATTTCTTTGGCCATATCTACGTCTCTGATACGAGATTCGGCTGCTTGCATGTTTTCTGCTCCTGTATTTAAGTTGTTAATGGTGTATTCAAGTCTGTTTTGAACAGCCCCATATTTACTTCTTTCTTGTGAAACCATATTTAAAGCAGAGTCTAATTTTGTGATTGCAATGTTCGCGTGGTTCACAGTGGTTACATCTAGTGATTTCTCTACTAGAGCTGCATTTGTTCCATCTGTTACATTGTTTACGCTTGCAAATCCTTCTGTACCGCCAACGATTCCAAGAGCTGCTGCTCTCATATCGCCAAATCCCATTTTAATTGCTTGGTATGCATTTGCACCCACATGGAATGAAGCGGACATATCTTTTATACCTGATTTCAATGTTTCTGCTCCGATTCGTTCAACCAAGTCAAGTGTGATTTCAGCGTCTGTATCCCCATCTTTACCAGAGTCTGCGTCTACTGAAAGCTTAAACTCTAATCCATTTGCCTTATAGATAAAGTCATTGATATTTCCTGAGTCAAGCATTTTATCCGCTAAAGTGAAGGTTTCTTGGCTAATAACGTCTGTATCTTTTCCACCTGCACCATAATAGGTAACTGTGATAATTGGATTTGAATCTGAATCTGCTATTTTAATGTTTACGCCTTGTACACCTGCAAGTCTTTGATCGTCTGCATTCATTTTAAATCCAGAAAGAGCATATGCTCCGTCGTTCTTATCCCAGTCATTTTTGGTTCCGTGTACGCCTACTGCGGATTCATCCCCCGAACCAGATGCATCTGTTTTAACAATTTCCATATTAATCGCTTGGTCTGCTCCTGTTTTATCAAAGTCGGCCTTGCTAATTTCAAAGTGAACGCCATGGTTATCATAAACGTATTTATCTCCGTTTAGAACCATTTGTTCAGCATCTACCACCAACTGATTTCCGTCTTTATCTGTTGCATCGATGTCAATTGTGAAGGTTCCCTTTGCGTCATCTTTTTTAACTGTGATTTTATTGGTCTTGGTGTCATCAAGATGATCCCACGCAAAATCTCCAGCTGTAAATTTGATTCCTTCTGGATCTGTAGAATCTCCTGACATCAATCCAAACTTAAAGCCTGTCTTGTCCCAACTAATTCCTTCTGCTGCTTTTAATCCTGTTAATTCACCCGCCTTAATAACGGTTCTTTCTGATAGAGCTGCTGATGAAGCTTTGCTTCCATCAAGCAGATTCATACCATTAAATTGGGTTGTGTTTCCAATTCTGTTGATTTCTGAAGTCAATTGTCCCATTTCGTTTTGTAGCGCTTCTCTGTCCATTAATTGGTTTGTGTCATTCGCTGCTTGTACCGCAAGTTCTCTCATCCTTTGAAGAATTGCGTGTGTTTCTGACAATGCTCCTTCAGCAGTTTGAATCATACTGATTCCATCAAGCGCATTTCTTGAAGCTTGATTTAATCCTCTGATTTGTGCTCTCATCTTTTCGGAAATAGATAGACCAGCAGCGTCATCCCCTGCACGGTTGATTCTGTAACCAGATGAAAGTTTTTCCATTGATTTTTGTTGTAAATTTGATGTGATACCTAAGTTTTTATAGGTATTCATCGCCGGTAGGTTGTGTGTAATTATCATAATTATCCCCTCCTTGAGATAGTTTAAACTTTCGAGGCATCCTTGCCCCTTCATTATAGCATGGGCATGTATAGAATTTACCCAAGTATAATTGTCTTTATTATACATAAAAAAATCTTTTTGTCAATACTTTTGTTTTTTGCCCCTTATAACAAAAGGATTCTACAGAATAATTTTATATCTCTTATCACATCTTGTCAAACCTCTTTTAGAAGTTGTACGAAAAAACAATACATTTGCACATAAAATGATGATGAACCATATATTAATGATAAAGAGATGTAAGAAGGTGTGTGCAATGAGTGTAAGGAAAAAATTAAGGAAATGTAAACCCAGAAAATGCTCGAATTCTTCTAGTTATAAGTCTATTTGCCAAAGAGAAGAAAAATGCCTATGTGAATTTTTTTTGTATATGGATGATCAGTTAGAAAAATTAGAAGAGTGCATCGAAGAAATGGTGTGCACTTTTTAGATCGGGTGGGATATGTTTAAAGAAATTTTAAAGGAATTTGGCCTTGAATTAATTGGAGATGTGACAAAAGAAAGAAATGCATACCTTGCCCATACCAATGTTGGAAAAGTATGTATAAAGGAGAGAACTTATGATGTTTCTACCTTTCAATTTATTTATTCCATCCTGGATCATTTGGGAGGGAAGGGGTTCCTAAATCTTCCGATTTACCTAGAAGCGAGGGATGGAAAAAAGTTTTTTAAAAAACAAAGCAAAAAAACCTATACGGTTTGCAAATGGATTCACTCAAGAAGAGTAGACTTCAATAACGAAGAGGAACTAAAGTCCTCTGTGTCTTTGCTCTCAGAATTTCATCATCACTCGCTTGGATTTGATCTCGATCAGTTTAAGAACGCGAGTTTAAACACCAAAAACAAAATTTATTATGGGAAAATTCTTGAGATTTTTTCATTGAAGTTAAGACAGATGTACCAATACAAAAATATTATTTTAAACAAAGAGAAAAGAAACTTAGATCTATTTGATATGCTTTATCTGGACTCCTTTGATGCGGCGGTTCATGATGCCAAAATCGCCATCAGGAGACTCTCAAAGACGCAATATTATGAAAAAAGCATGTTGGCAAAAGAAAAAGGGTACATTTGTCACCATGATCTTGAACACCATAATATCCTAATTGATCAAAATTCAAAATTGTACCTGATTGATTTCGACTATATGATTGCAGATACTTATCTTCACGATGTCGCCAGCCTTATTTTTAGAAACAATCGAAGCCTAGACTTTATCGACAATAACCGTCATAAGATTATACTAGATGCCTATCAAAAATATGTAGAGTTTGATTCAGATGACATCGAAATCATCGCCGAGTTCCTGCGATTTCCAGAGGATTACTGGCAAGTGGGCCACCAAAAATATGACGAAACCCTAAGCTGGGCAGATGAAAGATATGTAAGAAGAATCGAGAAATATACAACCTATCGGGAGGAACGCCTCCGCATGCTCGAATCGATAAAAGAATATAAGAAAGAGGTGAAAAATGGAAAACACTGAACTACTCCCAACCAAAAAAAATCTTTGGGAGGTGCGTTTTTGGTATAGCATCACAGAGCACCTTGCACGAAACGACTATCCTAATGTTATTCAGATCTTGCCTTTTGAGGAAGAGGAGCTCATAAAGAGAATTGAAGGGCAAGATTACATTCTAAAACAAAAGGTGGATTATGAACACATTAAAATCCAGCGCAAAAAAGTCTTTTTGGAACTTATCCAAGAGATTGCCCTATTCCATAAAACTCTTCGAAATTTTAAGCCTCTCCCCGGCAGCAAAATTAAGCTGGACTGGGGAAAGTGGAAAAATGATATCCGTGTTTATTACAACCGCCTAACCAGCTGTCTTGCGGAAAATGAAATTGAGGGATTGGACTTTTCCCCACTTTGTGATGGACTTATTTTGTGTCAAAATGAGATATCGAAGGTGGATTATGAATCCCTTATCAAATACGCCATGAATGAAAAACAGATCATTTTAAATGAACGGATCAAGAAGGCATTTGTGCTCTTTGATAAGAAATACTATGTAAAAACCATTGAGAAATGCATCTACGATCTAAAATCAAAAGATTTGGCCAGCCTTATTTTTGATTATATTGTAGACTCAAACATAAGATGCATTGACTTAGAAAGTATGATTAGTAACTATAAAATGATCAATGAATTTAATGCATTCGAGGAATTTATGCTCAGAATTTATTTATTGCTTCCATCCAGGGCGGTCAACCAACTCAGAAAATATTGTAAATCAAAGTCGGAAAAGGATTTCAGCATTCTTAGAAGATACGTTAAGGAATATACAAAAGTTTTCAATATTGTAAAGGAGGCCGTATGGATTCAGAGTACATGATCTACAAATTTACCCCCGAGTTCTTTAATCATACTAAGCTAGGGGTTCTCGACTTTGAAGTATATGATGATACCATTAAAGCAAATTGCAGAAATAAGAGTTACGCGATTCGCAAACAGAAAGAGGATGAATCCATGAAAGAATTTATTCAGGAGATCTCTCTTCATCTCAAGCGACAGCCTTTTTTGGATGTGATGTTTGATTACGATAATCTGAAGATTGTAACCTGGCAGGGTGAGAGATATGAAATCTCCGAGTGGTTAACTGGAGAGAATATCGATTTTTCAAACGAAGCCTGTGTATTGTCAATCACCAAGGTCCTCAGTAAATTTTACAATGTGATTGACCAAATGGAAGAGATCAATGTAAATTTGATTCCAAGAAATGAAATCTCCACACAACTCCTCAAAATGTATAAGGATATCGTAAAATATAAAGACATCGCCGAAAAAAAAGAGGAGAAGAAGGGATTTGATCTACTTTTTCTTACTCATGCAGAGAATATTATAGATAGCCTTTCTGATAAATATCACAATTTACTAAAAAGTGCTTTGTCTGAATTCATTATCAATAATTATAAAATTTCCATTAATATTTTCAAAGATTATCTTATGGCAATGCATCAAGACTTCCATGTCGAGATTCTCAACCTCTACAACTTGGAATATGAGGTACCCATGAGACAGATTGCAAATATTATTATTAAATTTGTAAAAGAATCTGGAACCGGACTCCAAGAGGCAAAGAAGAAAGTGATCGGAGCCTACAGAACCCACAGGGAACTTGGTACGAGTGAAGAAGAAATTTTAAACTTCTATTTATCCATTCCACAGGAAGTATGGAAAGTGGTTAAAGAGTACTATAGTTCGAAGAAGATTACAGACTCAAGAAGTGAAAAATATTTGGCCCGTCTTGATAAAAGCATTAAAATCTATACTGAAAAAACCTTCTAAGTTTTCATTAGAAGGTTTTTTCTTTTATATTTGATTATATGCTAATTTTGTTACTCTTTTTTCTTTCTTAGCCAGCACACTCTTTTTGACTTCCAAAATTTCTTCCCCATTCATTAATTTTTCAAGTTCTTGGTGGTGAATGGTTTCTTTTACAAGCAGTGTTTCGGCTATATTGCTTAATAGATATTTTTTCTCGATAAGAAGTTCTTTTGTTTCTTTATAGAATTTCTCAACAAAGCTTTTGCTTTCCTGTACAATTTCCTTGTTGACAGAGTCATCCCCAATCATGTCCAGGTTCAGTAGTCCAAATTTTTCACTCATGCCAAACTTTTTGATATAGTCTAGAATCATAGAGGTGGCTTTTTGAATGTCATTGCTTGCGCCCGTTGTGATGTTTTCTTTCCCAAATATGATTTCCTCCGCACACCTCCCCGCTAAAAGCACCTTGATTTGATTCTCAATGTCTTTTTTTGTATAGAAAGACTTATCCTCTCCTATATTCATGCTAAATCCACCTGCACCCTTTGTGCTTGGAATAATGGTCACCTTCGAAACTTTGTTCTCTGGCATCATAATCTTTGTGACAAGTGCATGGCCCGCTTCATGGAATGCCGTTACCTGTCTATCAATGTTCCGAATGCCAGAACGATCCTTTTTCTCTGCTCCTGCTATAATGGTATAAAATGCTTTATCAATATCCATTTTTTCAATAAATTTGTTTCCCGCTTTTGCCGCTGTAATCGCCGCCTCATTTAACAAATTTTCAAGTCCCGCTCCGCTGAAATACACAGTCTCCCCTGCCACATCTTCTAGATTGACACTTTCTGCAATCGGTTTGTTTTGGGCATGCATTTGCAGAATCTTCAGTCTTGCGTTCTTGTCTGGTAATCTGATCTCAACCTGACGATCAAATCTCCCCGGTCGAAGCAGTGCCTCATCCAGAACATCCAACCGGTTAGTTGCAGCAATTACAATGATGCCGTCCTTATCATGAAATCCTGACATCTCTGTGAGAAGTGCATTCAGTGTTTGATCTCTCTCATCATTTCCACTGGTTCCTCCACTGGTTCTTTTCTTGGCAATCGCGTCGATCTCATCAATAAAGATAACCGCTTTCCCAATTTGTTTTGCTTTTCCAAAGAGTTCTCGTACCCTTTTCGCCCCTACCCCTACAAACATCTCAACAAAGTCTGACCCGGAAGCGGAAAAGAACGGAACATTGGCTTCTCCAGCCAAGGCTTTTGCCATTAATGTCTTTCCTGTTCCAGGAGGGCCATAAAAGATCACTCCCTTTGGCATACGCGCACCATAGTAGGTATATTTGTCTGGATTTTTTAGAAAATCCACAATGTCCTGCATCCCTTCTTTGGCTTCTTCATTTCCTGCAACGTTACCAAAGTCAAACTTCTTCGCTTTATCCACCACCACTTCTTTTTGAATGGTGTTTGAAACATCTTGTTTTTTACCGTTGTAGTTATGGTTTGTCTTTTTTATGACTACATAAGCCAAAATGCTTAAGAACATAAATGAAATTAATATATTTAAGGCATCTTGCTCACTATTTTCAGATACTTTTATATCTTTTAAAAGAAGACTTTCCTTCAAATCAATTTTCCTCGGATTGTCTGTATAGTAACCCACTTTATCGTTTTTAAGGCTAAAGTTTAGTTTTTCTCCATTTGAGATTTCAACACTTTCTACTTTGGCTTCTTCTATATTTTGCAAGAATTGATTATAGGATACGTATTCTGTTTTATGACTCATGTCCATATAGATAAAGCCAACTGTTGCAATGATAACCATTCCAAAAATGAGTAGCTTCTTCATACCGCCTCCATATTTTTTCGTTATATTCATTATAACATAGAGAAGCCGCTCATTTCTATGGTAATTAAAACCACTATTTCCTTTTTTCTGCTCGAAGATGTAGGAAGAAGGTCTTAAGTAGATCGCCACATTCTTTTTGAAGAACTGAGGTGGTGACTTCTACCTTGTGATTAAAACATTCAATTGCAAAAAGATCCATAATTGAGCCGGCACATCCTGATTTTTCGTTTACACAACCATAAATGAGCCTCTTCATCCTGGCTTGTATAATTGCTCCTGCACACATGGGGCACGGCTCCATGGTTACATAAAGATCACATTCCTCTAGCCGAAAGTCACCAATCCGTTTGCATGCTTTTGTAATGGCAATCATTTCTGCATGCTGAGTGACGCATTTTTTCCGGTTTCTCAGATTGTGTGCCCTGGCAATAATCTTCCCATTTCTCACAATGACTGCACCCACAGGCACTTCGTTCTTTTTTAAACTCTTTTTGGCCTCAACCACTGCTTCTTGCATGAAAAAGTCATCCATTCTTCAATACTTTCCTTTCCATTATTTTACTTATATGTCTTGACAAGGAACTTGATTTACGGTATACTGTACTTAGCCGTCTAACCACGGCCCATAGCATTGTTTAGGGGGAGGGTTATTGACAGAAAGCATTCATCAGTAAGTTGGCTATTGGAGGACTAAGGCTCCGGAAGTTTTTTTCTTCCTTTATTCTAACCTAGGGTAATCGGTCTTGGCCTAGATCGATTTGACACTCCTTCGGTTTACACATTTATTGTTGTAAAAAAATAGATTTGAAAGGACTGCGAATACTGACTTAAACGTTTCTGTTTTCGAACGAAGCGCAAGTTTGTCTACAGCTTTCAAATCTATATTTATTTGTCTAAATATTTCGAACCATTATTCGATCAATCTCGCTTCTTACCATCTCTGGTAACTTATTAAAGTCTTCTTTTGAGAAGGTAGCGGTGGAAATGGGTTTTCCGATTACAATAGACACTCTCGCAGGTTTTACACTGCCATGGTTTGCTTCCATAATTCGATAGGTCCCATTCACGGAGATCGGAACAATGGGCACTTTTGTTTTTTCAGCCAATTTAAAACTTCCTTGCTTAAATTCTCCAAGCTGTTCTCCTCTGCTTCTTGTTCCTTCCGGGAACACAATCATGCTATTCCCTTTTTTGATGTTTTCAATTGCCTCTTCTATAGACAAAATTGAATTTCGAACGCTCTTCCGGTCGATATAAACCGATCCCATCACTTTAATCCATCCCCTGAGCACAGGTATACTTTTCAGTTCCTTTTTAACGAGAAAACCAAGTCTTTTTTTGATGCATGCGGTAATCACGATGATGTCAAAGTTTCCTTGATGATTGGATACATATAAAGCGGGTTCACCCGGCATATTTTCAAGTCCATAAAGGTCCACCTTGATACCCAAAATACTCAGCAATGTTTTCATGAAATAGCTAACAAACGGATAAAGAACCTTCTCCGCACTTTTATATTTTTTGGCTCGTATGTACAAACTTGCAATAAAGCGAATGGGTAAAAATAAAGTCAGGAAAAATCCTGCATAAAAATAGGTAAATAGTGTTCTCATAAAATTACTCCAAATAAAAAACCCAAAATGCCGTTTGCTGTAATTTTGACCTAGCTCTCGCTAGGTGGGTAATCTCACTGGTATTTTTGCCTTCCACTGATTTTGTGTGGCCTGACAGCCATACCAAAATGTTGATTTCCCAGTTTATAATTTGTAGGTTCAAAATGACAGCGTCTCGCACATTCCAGGATATTAATATTATAATACTAAATGTATTGTTTTATGTGTAATTAAATTATACAATTTTTTTTATAAAAAGTCAACTTCTAATCTCTATGCTAAATGTATCAAAATGCAAATATTTATTGACAGCCTATGATCTCTTAGTGTATAATGTTAAGGATTATAGGGGTATAGTTCAGTGGTAGAACATCGGTCTCCAAAACCGAATATGTGAGTTCGATTCTTACTACCCCTGTCATTCATTGGATTTATAAAAAGCATATGCGAAAATGCATATGCTTTTTTTGTGTTTACTGAATATTGAGAAGATACGTTCTTTCTACTCGGCTCTGATTCTTATCTTTTATCGTTACCTTCACTGTAAAGGTACCTTTTTCCTCTGGCTTTCCACTGATCAGCCCTTCCTTGTTCATGCTTAGTCCCTTTGGCAAACCACTTGCACTAAAGCTATAT
>JAVBPT010000001.1:0-17736 GCA_031549455.1 Eubacteriales bacterium | reverse complement strand
CTTCTTGCCAAAAGTTTACTTACGGATACGAATCTGTCGGTAATGGATGTCGCGATGGCTGCTGGATTTGGTAGTTTGCGTCGCTTTAATGATCTTTTCAAAAAACACTATCGCCTCTCGCCCACAGTTTTACGGAGAAGGATATCGGAAGAGAAAAAACAAAATACCAACGTGACTTTGACATTGGGCTATCGTCCTCCCTACCGTTGGGAAGAAATGTTAAGTTTTCTTTCTAAACGCGCGATATTGGGTGTTGAAGTGGTTAGGGACGGGAAATATATGCGGACTGTACACTTGGTGACGGCGCATAAACAAGTTTTTGGCTGGATAGAGATAGAAAATAAACCACGGATGAATGCGTTAACGGTTACGATGAATGAAACATTGCTGCCAGTTTTACCACAAGTATTGGCACGGATACGCCGCCTGTTTGATCTGCATTGCGATCCAGAGGCGGTATATGAAACACTTAGCGTAATGAATGATATACGTCCTGGGCTTTGTGCTTTGGGAATCCGTATACCTGGATGCTTTGATGCTTTTGAAATGGCAGTGCGTGCAGTATTGGGACAACAAATCACTGTAAAAGCCGCGAGCGCATTGGCGGCAAGGGTGACCCAAACGTATGGCACACCTATTCAGACCGAGATAGAAGGGCTGACACACCTTTTTCCCTCTCCCGAGGAAATCCTTTCTCTAAAAGGTTCAATTGAAAATCATCTTGGTCCACTTGGTATCACTTCGGCAAGGGCCAAAACGATTTATAAGTTGGCTGAGGCAATCGTGCAAAGGGATGTTGATTTTGAGCTTTGTGCGCAACCAGAAGAAGAAATAAGAAAATTAATGACGATTCGGGGCATTGGAAGTTGGACGTCACAGTATATCGCGATGCGCGCCATGGAATGGACGGATGCATTTCTTGAAACAGATATTGGCATCAAAAGAGCGTTGCCCTCTTATACATCAAAGGCGTTACTTCAAATGGCGGAAGCCTGGAGGCCGTGGCGCAGTTATGCAACGATCAATCTTTGGAATACACTGCAATGAGATATAAAGAAAAAAAGGAGGATGAAAAATGTTTTATTCAACAACATACCCCTCTCCCATAGGTATCATTACACTGGCCTGTGATGGTCATAACCTTGTCGGTTTATGGATGGAGAATCAAAAATATCACGGGGAAACCATACCTGATGCCATGATTGAAAAAGACAATATACCAGTATTTACGCTTGTAAAAAAATGGTTGGATAGATATTTTGTCGGTGAAAAATGTGATATTTCCGAGTTGCCATTAGCTCCCATCGGTGGTGCGTTTCGCCAGGAAGTATGGCACACTTTATGTGCAATTCCATATGGCGAGGTAACTACATACGGCGAGATTGCAAGAAAAATGGCTGTAAAAATGGGAAAAGAAAGTATGTCTAGTCAAGCGGTTGGAGGAGCCGTCGGCCACAACCCAATCTCTATTATTATTCCGTGTCATCGGGTGGTGGGTTCTAATGGTAGTCTAACAGGTTTTTCGGCAGGAGTGAAGACCAAGATGAAGTTGCTCGAGTTAGAGGGTGTAGAGATGTCCAATCTTTTCATCCCCAAAAAAGGGACTGCTCTTTAGATAAAGGAGGTTGTTATGAATGATATCTTGAGCACTACAATCTAAAGAAATCTCCTTTAATCTACAAAAAATTCTATAAAAGTATTTACAATATTAAAATATTAGGTATAACAAATATAAATATCTGTACGATATAGGATTTGGAAGAATTAAAAAAGTGTTTTGATCTTGGTTTAATTCTTATAATTATGGACAAGATATTAAAAATGTGTTTTTGGAGGGGGATCATGGAGCTTAAAACATTAAAACAGCAGATGGTTGCGTTGATTGTTGGAATTGTGGTGGTGATGATTGTTGTTTTTACAATCGCTTCTTATGTCATAGCAAACAACCTGCTTGAGGCATCTGCAAAGGATGACCTGGAGATTATTATTAGAGAAGTAGCAGACCTTATAGAAAGTGAGACCAATACTGGCCTGATCCAGTTGAGGGAGATTGCCAAACGAGCCAGAATCGTTGGGACAGATTTAACGATCGAACAAAAGGCGCTAGCACTAAAACCGGATATCAACCCGAACTCTGCAGACGCATTTTTTAAAATGGCGATTGCAGACCGTTCTGGCAAAGCCTATTTTGAGGATGGTGAAACATTAGATATAGGGAATAAAGAGTATTATAAAGAGTCACTAAACGGAAAAGAAGTGATTTCAAATCCGGTTGTAACACAATTGCCGGGGTATGAAGGAAAGATTGTAATGACCTTTTCTGTACCAATCTATGTAAACGGACAGATTACAGGAATCATTCTTGGCATCAAAACAGTAGATTCTTTAAATGCAGTCATTCATAAAATACAACTTGGAACAACGGGGAGGATCTACATAATCGACCAAGAGGGGATTATGATAGCAAACACCAAAAATCCGGAGTATGTAACAGAACGAAAGAGCATTATTGAAATGGCGAAGACGGATCCAAAACTGCAAAAACAAGCAGAGGCGAATCAAGAGATGATTACAGGGAAGATAGGAGCAACCGAGATTACTACGTCGGATGGAGTGGATAGTTTGATGTCCTATGCCAACATCACAAACGGAACGGGTTGGTCCGTTGCGGGTATTATCTCCAAGGCGGAGTTACTGGATGAAAGCAAGACATTATTATGGCTCTTGCTGGGGATTGGCACCATTATGATTGTGATTTCAATTATTGTTGGACTTGTTCCGGTATCCAAAATAGCAAATCGCTTAAGAGGTTTGGCACAATCTTTAGAGGAAGTATCCTCCATAGTTGTGAATTCTATTGGGCAAATATCCAATGGAAATCAACTGTTGGCAGATGGGGCTACCAAACAAGCGGCGGCAACAGAGGAGACCTCTTCCACGATGAACGAGGCCAGTGTGAATATGCAGGAGATCAATTCCAAGGCAAACGAAGCGAGCAAATCAACGCATGAAGCAAGTACAATTTTATCAACAGTCGGCGTGGATAAAGTCAATATTCTAATTGATTCCATGAAGGAGATTTCAAAATCCAGCGATGAGATTAGTCGAATTGTAAAAACGATCGATGATATAGCCTTCCAAACCAATATTCTGGCGCTGAATGCGGCCGTAGAAGCCGCAAGGGCAGGAGATGCGGGAAAAGGGTTTGCAGTGGTAGCAGAAGAGGTGAGAAGCTTAGCAAGCAAAAGTGCAGAGGCGGCGAAAGAAACCACAGAGATTATCGAAAACAATCTAAATCTATCTAAAAAGGGAGTATCCCACTCAGAGGAGATTAGCCAGTTTATTAAAGAAGTCTCACAGGCAGCAAGCAACGTAAGTGTGATGCTAAAAGAAGTTGTGGGTACCATTGACCAACAAACCACTGGCTTTGGTCAAATCAATATGGCGGTTACTGAAATGCAAGAGGTGACGCAAAATAATGCGAGTGTGGCGGAAGAAAGTGCAAGTATTTCGGAAGAATTAAATACACAGGCCCTAGAGCTTGAAAAGATTGTAAAAGAATTAGAAAAGCTTAGTGGCGGTGGTGAGCCATCATAAAAGGATTAAAAAGAAGAGGGAATGCGTTCTCTCTTTTTTGCTATTAAAAGTTCTTTAAATATGCATATTGACATTCTTTTTTTCATATGTTAATATAGTTTTATCATAAAACTATATGAAAGGATTGGGAGGAGGATGAACAAATGGATATTGATCAATGGATTCAGTTTTTTATGTCCATAAAGAACTTTATGAAAAAAAACATAGAATGTCATTACAATATCAATGGAAAAGGAAATGCAACCGGCCTTACAAATGAGCAGATGTTGATCCTTGTAAATATACAGGATCTCGAGCCAAATTGTACGGTTACGAAATTGACGCAGGAAATGTTTGTTAGTAAAAGTGCCATTTCGTTAAACATCACAAAGATGGAAGAAAAAAAATACATCAAAAAGGCTTTTCCAAATGAGAATGAAGATAAAAGGATTGTCTATATTCATCTGACCAGTAAGGGTGAGAAAGTGATTGAGGACAAGGTGAAGGAAATTAAGGAAGGGCTTAAAGAAGCATTTTCCGGAATGAACGAACAGGAAACAAAAATTGTAAATGAATCGATCTCAAATCTAGTGAAAGTATTAAATAAGGGGTGTGAACAGTGAAAGAATTATACAAAAAAACAAAAGGAATGTTCGATAAGCAACATCGTTATGTAAAATATGCACTTGTATTCGTAACCATTTGCGTTGTACTTGTGCTTATCAATATGTTATTTAACCGAAATACGGTGGCAAAGATTAATAGTGAGGGAACGCCGGTTGAAGTAACGGAGGTTTCCATTGGGGATATATCCAATGAGGTTGTGTATGGCACCAAGATTAGTGCGGCACAATCCATTAGTATTGTTCCAAAAGCATATGGTAAGATTACAAAGGTGTATGTAGAACTTGGAGATAGTGTCAAGAAAAATCAGGTGCTCTTTAAAGTAGATCCAAAAGATGTGGAAAATCAAGTGTCGGCATTGAGTGCACAGTATAATGCTGCTGTGGCTGCGGCCAATGTGGCTTATTTCAGTTATCAAAGTGCAATTGGAAGCAAGACAGAAACCACCTTGCAACAAGCCTCTTCCAACCTGGAAATGCTTACATTGCAATATAATGATTTAAAAACAACAATGGATAATATTACCGTTTTATATGAACAAGGAGCGGTTTCAAAGGCAGAGTATGACAGTACAAAGTTGCGTTTTGACCAGGCTCGTATCAATCTGGACAATGCAAAAAAGTCTTACGACTTAACTCAAAACACCACCACAAGAGAGACCAGAGAGATGGCTTATAGTCAATACCAACAAGCTATTGCAAGCAGAAATTCAACCAAGGTGCAACTGGACAACGCACGAGATATGTTGCAAGACACCTCTGTAAAAAGTCCCATTGATGGCATTGTGAGCATGCTTAATATTACCGAGAACCAAACTCTGGGTGCGGGTGTAATTCCATGTACCGTTGTAAATATGGATAGTGTTCTGATTGAGCTTTCGGTTTCAGAGAGTGTGGTTTCGAAAATTAATAAGGAGGATATGGTAAAGGTGACGGTGGCGAGCCTACCAGACAAAATGTTTGAAGGAACAATCTTAGCATTCAGTCCGGCTGCCAACATCCAAACCAGTACCTATCCGGTTAAGATTTCAATCGACAACAAGGAAAAAACATTGATGCCAGGGATGTTTGCAAAGCTTATCTTTAATCTAAACTCAAGGCAAGACTCGCTGATCATCCCAAGAGAAGCGGTGGTCACTTTAGGGGATGAAAACTATGTTTTCATCGTTGAAAATGGTGTGGCGCTTAAACGAAACGTTGTCTTGGGCATTGATACAGGACGGGAAATTGAGATTGTGGAAGGTGTAAAACAGGGAGACCGGTTAATCATAAAAGGTCAAACCTATCTTTCAGAGAATGATAAAGTAAAAATTGTGACGGGAGAATAAATATGGGGATCATTGAAACATGTATCAAGCGACCAGTAACCACTGTGATGATTTTTTTGGCAATTATTGTGATTGGTTTCGTTTCGTTTACAAATCTAAAAGTGGATTTATTTCCATCCATTAATATACCCATCTGTGTTGTTTATACAACGTATAATGGTGCGGGACCCCAAGAAATGGAATCCCTTGTTACAAAGCCATTAGAGTCAGCACTCAGCACGGTGAGCGATTTGAAACAGATTAGTTCAACCTCAAGCATGGGCAGCTCTGTAATTATTATTCAGTTTAATAATAATACAGATATGGACTTTGCCTCTTTGAACGTTCGTGAGAAGGTGGACCTTGTAAAAGCGGCTTTACCGACAGATGCCAGCACACCAATGGTGCTCAAGCTGGACCCGAACCAGTTCCCAATCATTCAACTTGGTATTACATCTAAGTCAAAAGATTTGGTGACATTGAATAACTATGTTGAAAAAAATATTCAAAATCGTCTAGAGCGAATCAATGGAGTGGCCTCTGCAGACGTTTCGGGTGGAAAGACAGAAGAGATTTTGATTACCTTATTGCCTGAAAACATGAAGGGCTATGGTATTACCACGGATCTTGTGAGACAAACATTGGTTCTTGAAAACCTAAATCTACCAGCTGGAAAACTGATGCAAGGGGAGTCCAATATCGTTATTCGAACGATTGGAGAGTTCTCTTCTGTGGATGAGATTAAGAATATTCCAATCCAATCAGCGGGCGGAATCGTTTATCTTAGAGATATAGCACTAGTAGAGAGAAAATATAAAGAAATGACTAGTTTCTCTTATATCAACGGAGAACCAAGCATCATGGTGCAGATCCAAAAACAATCCGTTGCCAATACAGTAGACGTTGCAAAAAAATTACATACAGAAATACAAAACATCATCGATGAAAATCAGGGAGACTTGGAAATTACCTATATTATGGATAGCTCTACCTATATTACCTCATCGATTAGCAATGTGACAACGGCGGCATATCAGGGGGGATTACTTGCAGTGATTATTCTATATATTTTCTTGCGAAATGTGGGCTCCACATTTATTATTGCAACCTCTATTCCGGTATCGATTATTGCAACTTTTATTCTGATGTATTTTAACAAGATGAGCTTTAACATGATTTCATTGGGTGCCCTGGTAATTGGGATTGGGATGCTAGTGGATAACTCCATTGTGGTAATCGAGAACATTTATCGGCATCGGGAGATGGGGACCGACATCAAGAAGGCCTCACTGCTTGGAGCGAAAGAAGTGAGCCTCGCCATCACGGCCTCTACACTCACAAGTGTTGCGGTGTTCTTGCCACTGATCTTTACAACGGGGATGGTGGCGACCATTTTCCATGAACTAGCGTGGGTTTTAACTTACTCGCTCGGGGTGTCTTTACTTGTCGCGATTACACTGGTTCCAATGTTATCCTCTGTGATTATGAAAGATAAAGATGCGGAGAAAGAGTTCAAAAGAAAAGAAAAATATAAAGATAAAAAGGGAATTCGGTTCCTAAACAAGATCTTTGATCAGTTTGATAAATGGATTAAAAAAGCGGAAGATATGTATCAATTCTTATTAGACAAAGCGATTCAAAACAGGAAAAAAACACTTTTCATTGTTGGCGCGTTTTGTTTAATTGGACTTTTTATGATTATTATTATGAAGAAGGAGCTCTATCCTGTAACGGATGAGGGAACTTATACGGTCAATATTGAGTTGCCGAATGGTAAGGTATTAGAAGAAACCATGAGGGCAACAGCTCAAGTGGAGGATGCTATAAAAGGCCATAGGGGAATTCAGAATATGTATGTGAGTATTGGAAGTGGAAGTATCCTGAGTGGAACGCAAAGCAACCGTGCGAGCATTACCGTAGATATTGGTTCAGTAGAAGAGAGAAGATTTAGTATTGAGCAGTCTATGGAAGAGATAAGAGGGCTTGTAAAAGATATCCCAGGATGCAAGATTACAGTAGAAGCACAGTCTCAAAGTGGAATGGGTTCTAGTACGGAACCTGTGAACATTGAAGTCACCGGAGATGATCTTGATACACTTCAAAAAGTGGCAGAAGATGTTGTGAACATCATTAGCGAGATTGATGGAATCCGGGAAGCCAAGAGAACCTCAGAACGGGGGGACCTGGAAGCCAAGATCATCATCGACCGAACCAGGCTTTCCCAGTATGCCCTTTCCACACAACAAGTGGCACGTGCAATCCAGATTGCGATTCAAGGAACCGTTGCCACCAAATATAAGGTAGATGGGAAAGAGATTGATATTACAGTAAAAAATGATGACACCAGTGTAAAATACATCAAGGATATTTCAAATATTTATGTGGATACACCGCTGGGTGTGAGCATTCCGCTCACAGAGGTGGGAAGGCTTGAGATCAATTACGCTCCTTCATCCATCACCAGAATCAACCAAAATAGGCTCATCACAGTGTCGGCAAAGTTGGTCGGGATTGACCTTGGAAAGGCACAGACCAAAATTGATGAGGCGCTTAGCAGTTATTCATTTCCAGAGGGATATCGATACAGCTGGGCGGGGGATGCAATGGATATGGCAGAAACCTTTAGTAGTCTTGTGCTTGCCTTGATGCTTGCTGTCCTACTGATCTATATGGTACTTGCCTCCCAATTTGAATCTCTATTAAATCCATTCATCATCATGATGGCAGTTCCGCTTGCATTGATTGGATCGATTTATGGACTATTCTTTACAGGAACATCACTTTCGGCAATCTCCATTATGGGATTCATCATCCTAAGCGGTATCGTTGTAAACAATGCAATCGTGTTGATTGATTTTATTATACAAGAACGTGAAAGGGGAACTGCGTTAGAAGAAGCGGTCAAATTAGCAGCCAAGGTACGGTTAAAGCCAATCTTGATGACAACACTTACAACCGTGCTCGGGATGTTACCAATGGCGCTTGGTCTTTCTGAAGGGATGGAAAACGATAAGCCGATGGCAATTGTAATCATTTTCGGTCTCTCTATTTCAACCCTTCTGACACTTGTTATCATTCCAATCTTATACATCATGTTTGAAAATGTAAGAGAAAGAAGAAGACATAAGAGACAAAGAGCATAGGAGGTTCAAATGATTTATCTAAAAGAAGGCATAGAGGAAAAAGTAAAAAAATGGAACAGCAAAGAAGTCCATATTGTAACAGACTTTGATCGAACCATTACTGATTTCAGTACGCCGACTTCTTGGAGTTTGCTATCCAGGTCGGGTCTGACTCCCAATGAATATGTTTTTGATCGTCAGGCTTTATATGAAAACTATCATAAGTATGAGAATGACCCTTCAATTGATGAAGAATTTAGATGTAAAATGATGAAGGAATGGTTTGAAGGGCACATTGCTCTATTTATCAAGCATCGGATTAATAAAGAGATCTTTGAAAGGATCATTTATAATGAGATGATGCAGTTTAGAGAAAAGGGAAAAGAATTTTTGGAATTAACATACCGCAAAAACATTCCAGTGATCATCATTTCTGCGGGACTAAAGGTTTTCATTGATTCATTTTTACAGAAAAATGGTTGCCTTTTTGAAAATACCTATATTGTATCCAATGAACTTGTTTTTGATGATGGAGGTATTCCGATTTCATTTTGCGGTGAAACCATTCACATGGCAAATAAAAGCGAGGTGTCTCTTCCGGATGAGATTAGGGCAAGGCTTGATGCTAGGCCTAATATCATTCTGTTGGGGGACGGCATCAGTGACATAAAGATGGTGTCAGAGGATAAGCGAGAATATGCGGTTAAGATTGGGTTTTTGAATGAAGAAGACAGAAATAATGTGGAACTATTTAAACAAAAGTTTGACATTGTGATTGCAGAAGAGGACGCTTCTTTTGCGAAGGTAATTGAGCTTTTAAATCAACTGCAAGAAGGGTAACATATGAAATATGAAGTGATCGTTTTCGACCTAGATGATACACTAATCGATAATCTCTATTCGGTCAAAGGGGCCTATCAGTATATTCTGAATCAAAAAGGATTAGACTACACAGATGAAGCTTTTATGACGTACTTTGAATTCGATAAAAGGTACTGGAGAGAGGTGGGCTCTGGAGAGATTATGATTCCAAAAGAGTATGAAACAACAGATGATCGCGTCAAATGGGCAAGAGCAACCAAATTTATGCGATATTTTCCGGGAATGCAGTTTGAGGAAGCGGTGCGAATCAACGATGAATATATTCGCGCGCTTTCCATCAAGATAAGAGCCATTGATGGGGCACGAGAACTTCTTTCCTTTTTAAAGCACAAAAGGATATAAAGTAGTGGTAGCGACCAACGGACCATCCTTGGTCGCCTCGGAACGACTAAAGAAAGCAGACCTCATAGGCTTTATTGATTTGATTTTTGCAGCGGATGAGGTGGGCTATATGAAACCGCAACCAGGGTTTTTTAAAGGGCTGCTTGAAAAAAACGAAATTTCTGAAGCGTCAAAAATGCTTTTAGTGGGTGATTCAATTGATAGTGATATTATGGGTGCTGCAAATTTCGGAATGGATAGTTGTCTATTATCAAAGGATGAGGTCAAAAGTCCGGCAACCTATCAGATTAAAGCGTTGATAGAGCTGAAGAATATTTTATAAGTAATAAGCCTTTTAAGGCTTTTTTATTTGATTTCAAAATTTTTGTATGAAATTGAACAAATGTGAAATAATAACCTTAGAGAAAAATATATTTCTCAAAATTCGTTTTAGTAAAATGAATTTCAAAATATATGTAAATGATTTCCCAAGGAGGAATAAGATGAAAACAGTTAGAACTATGGACTGGATAGCATTACTATTCATAATAGTTGGTGCAATTAACTGGGGACTGATCGGATTTTTCCAATTTGACCTAGTTGCAACACTATTTGGTGGAGCAAGTACATTAGTAAGTAGAATTATTTATGCAATAGTAGGTGTATCTGGTATTTATGGATTAACATTTTTCAATAATATTGGAGAAAGTACGGAAAGAGTATAAAACAATGTTAACGAACTGCCTGATAATAGGCAGTTTTTTAATATAAGAAAAATATTAGAGGAAGAGAGTAAGGTATGAGAAAAAAATTCTTAAAATCACTTAGTATTTTAATGTTGCTCACATTGACACTTTTTACTTCGCTATATCTACATCTTCCAAGAAGAATTAATATATTAGAGGGTACAAGTCACAATTTAAAATTAAAACTTCCTTTTAAAATTAGCGTGTTAGAAGAGACCCAAAATGTAATTAACGTCAAAAACGCAGAGAACAAGGATGAAAATTTTATTATTGAGGCAAAAGAAAAAGGGAGTACCAATATACAAATCGCATTGGGATTTATTCCGATTAAAAAAGTGGAATTAGATGTCATTCCCAATATTAAACTCATGCCGGTGGGTAGAATTGTGGGCCTTCGTATTTTTTCAGAAGGGCTTATGGTTCTTGGATCAGGGTATGTAATGGGAGAAGATGGGATAGCGGTCGAGCCAAGTAAAAAGGTTCTATTTTCGGGTGACGTGATCCTTGAGGTCAATAATAAGACGATTAAAAGAAAAGAGGATTTAATTTCTGAAATAGAAAACTCAAATGGAGATGAGATGACCATGAAGGTAAAAAGAAATGGCATTTTAATAGATGCAGAAGCAATACCAATTAAGAGTATGGAGGACGGGAAATATAAGCTTGGATTATGGGTTCGTGACAGTACCCAGGGAATTGGAACGGTTACCTACTATAATCAGGAGTCAGACCATATTGGCATCCTTGGACATGGGATTATGGATGTGGATACCAATCGAATCATTGAGGTGGAAAGAGGAAAGGTCCTAAAAACCACAATTACAAGTATTAAAAAAGGACAAAAGGGAAAGCCGGGAGAGATTATGGGTGTGATTGTGGACACGCCACAGTCAGAATACGGAGAAATCCAGAATAACACAGAATACGGGATGTTCGCAGTTCCAAATACCAGATTTTTGGCTCAAAATGAAGGAACGTATTTACCGATTGCCATGCAAAATGATGTGGTGCTTGGAAAAGCCTATATCTTATCTGACATTCTGGGTGATAAGGTAGAAAAGTTTGAGATCAATATTGAGGAGATTAATAAGTACGAATATAATATTTCCAAGGGAATGATTATCCGGATCACAGATAAGAGGCTTTTGGAAGAAACCAATGGAATTATTCAGGGAATGAGTGGAAGCCCAATTATACAAAATGATAAAATCATCGGAGCGGTGACCCATGTATTCGTGCAAGATTCGACAAAAGGTTATGGAATCTTTATAGAAAATATGATAAAGCAAGAAAAAACCAGCTAGATCGACAAAAAAAGAAACCGTAAAATTTGAGAAAAGTATTGCTTTTTCTAAATATCTAAATATAATAACCCTATACTACAATTATAACAATAACTTACTCCAAAGTTTGTTGTTTTTGCAAAATTTTATAAAAAGTTAGATTTATTTAATGTTTTAAAATTTTAAATAGGGGGTGTATATTTTGGTAGAAAAACTAAAAGTAGCCCTAGTAGATGATAATTTAGAATTTTGTAAACTAGTAGCAGGTAAAATAGCCGAGCATGATGACCTGGAATTGGTATCAATGATTCATGACGGTCTGGAAGTTTTTAACATGATTGCTGAGAAAAAGCCAGACATCATCATACTTGATATGATTATGCCACAATTAGATGGGATGGGTGTGCTTGAAAGATTAAAGAATTATCCAATCGACAAAATACCTGTAATCTTCATTCTATCTGCAATTGGACATGATAAGATTGTAACACAAGCCATTCAGCTTGGAGCAACTTATTATATTATCAAACCATTTGATCTAAACATTTTGATGCAACGAGTCAAGGAGGTAAGACAAACAAAAGTAACAAGCAATAAGGGGAAATTGATCTCTTCTACCTCAAAGAGATTCTCAGATCTTGAGTTAGAAGTTACAAATATGATTCATGAAGTCGGAATACCAGCGCATATCAAGGGATATCAGTATATACGGGATTCCATCATGATGTCTACTGACAATATGGATGTGCTATCCTCAATCACAAAGGTTTTGTACCCAAGCATTGCAAAAAAGTATAAAACAACCCCTTCTAGGGTGGAAAGAGCGATTCGGCATGCAATTGAAGTGGCATGGAATAGGGGAAAAGCAGATTCGCTAGAAGAACTATTCAGTTATACTGTGAATGGAAATAAAGGAAAACCAACCAACAGTGAATTTATTGCACTCTTGTCAGACAAACTCAGATTACAAAGAAAAATAGGATAAAGCCAAAGAAAGGACTCTTCAGAAAGAAGGGTCCTTTTATTAAATTTTTTCTACAACACTATAAACTTTGAACAAATATGCCGATATGTATTATAAGAAAAACATGAGGTGAATTACATGATACGAGGTTTATACTTAGCAGCAACCGGGATGACATCACAGATGCAAATGATGGATGCGATTTCAAATAATATGGCAAATGGCGATACCGCAGGTTACAAAAAAGATGTGGTGGTTTCTGCGGCATTTCATGATTTGCTCACCAAAAAGATTGAAAGTAAGAATACAGATATAATTGGAGGATCAAGACTGGGTGTGGGTGTTTCCAACATCATGATCAATTTCGAACAAGGATCCTTAAAACAAACCGATCATTCACTTGATGTAGCTTTAACCGACAAGGGATTTTTGGTCGTGAATCTAACAGACAAAAACGGGAATGTAACCCCAAAATATACACGAGACGGAACCTTTACACTTGACCGCGAGGGTTATCTGGTTACGAAGGACGGATATCGCGTGGTGGGTGTGGGTGATCAAGAGATTTTGATCGGAAAAGGGCAGATTGTAATCGACGAAGAAGGGACTATTTTTGTAGATGATGAAAAAGTAAGTCAGCTCAAAACCACTAATTTTGCAGATTTACAATTTATGAAAAAAATCGGTTCCAATCTCTACGAGACATATCCTGGTGCAGAAGAAGCACCTTATAAAGGAGACATTATACAGGGATTCATTGAGGGCTCAAATGTAAATGTGGTGGAAGAAATGGTGGCAATGATTTCAATGACCAGAAACTATGAAGCCAATCAACGAATGATACAGGTTCATGATTCATTACTTGGAAAAGCGGTTAATGAAGTGGGAAGACTATAAAATAAAGGAGAACAAAGATTATGATGAGAGCACTCTGGACGGCGGCAAGTGGAATGAAAGCACAACAACAAAATGTGGATGTGATTTCAAATAACATTTCCAATGTCAACACAGTAGGATATAAAAAACAAAGAACAGAATTCAAAGATTTATTATATCAAAACATTAAGCCGGCAGTTGTAGATGAAACCGGAAAAGGCAGACCAGTCAATCTTGAGATCGGTTTTGGAGTAAGACTTTCTTCTACTGCAAGAGATTTTTCTCCGGGTAACCTTGAACAAACCGGGAACACGCTCGATTTTGCGATCGTTGGAAATGGATTCTTCGCTATTGGGAAGAAAGAAGGGGAAGTGAGATATACAAAAGATGGTAGCTTTAAAGTGTCCCCTTTTGAAGGAGAACTGTATCTTGTTACCGCTGAAGGTTATCGTGTTCTAAATGAAGACAATGAGCCGATCACCATTCCAAGTGAAGTGCTTCTCTCATCTCTTTCTATTAGTGAGGAAGGATATATTGCTTATAAAGACGAAACGGGTGCTTTGGTTGAGCTTGATCAAAGAGTTCAACTGGTTCAATTTAGTAATCCGAGCGGGCTCGAAAGTATTGGAAGCAATCTATATGGTGCAACCAGCGCATCAGGTGAGGCCACCTTAGAATCTGACTTGGATGAATCGCTTCAAAGTATTGTAAAACAAGGTTTCCTAGAAACCTCCAATATACAAATTGCAGATGAAATGGTAAAACTGATTGTGGCGCAAAGAGCATATGAACTTAACTCAAAAGCGATCCAGTCAGCAGATGAGATGTTATCACAGGCAAACCAATTAAAGAGAACCTAATATAAGTGAAAAGAGGGAAAGTTCCCCTC
The DNA here is from genome assembly GCA_031549455.1 of Eubacteriales bacterium. GTDB lineage: Bacteria > Bacillota > Clostridia > Lachnospirales > JAKSVV01 > JAVBPT01. The sequence goes on along the minus strand of JAVBPT010000001.1, from coordinate 3,147 downwards.
TTTTTTTCTTGCATTGTGGAAAAAATAGGGGATAATAAGGTTAGTTAAAGGAACAACGAGATGTCTTTTGAACCGATCATTGACAGTCACTCCAAAATATTGATCCTGGGAAGCTATCCTTCCCCCATTTCCTTTAAAATGGGGTTCTATTATGGGTTTTCAAAGAATCGTTTTTGGAAGGTTTTAACTTCCGTCTTAAAAACGAGTGCTCCAGAGACCAACGAGCAGAAAAAAGTATTTTTACTAGAACATAAAATAGCGCTCTGGGATGTGCTCGCTAGTTGCAAAGTAGATGGAGCCTCGGATGCAAGCATTAGAGAAGGGATACCCAATGCAATTTTTGACCTTTTGGAAAAATATCCTCAGATTGAGATGATTTTTACAAATGGGAGAACGGCTCACAAATTGTACAAACAATACTTTGGGAAAAAGATTGAGATCGAATCTTATAATCTTCCCTCCACCAGCCCTGCAAACGCAAGATATAATCTGGAAAGTTTAACCAAAGAGTGGATGAAGATAGGGGAAAAGTTAGATGAATAAAGAAAGAGGATCCGAAATAACGCGAAAGCTCATTTTTTGGTATGATGAAAATAGGAGAGAGTTGCCTTGGAGAGATACAAAAGATCCTTATCTGATATGGGTTTCAGAAATCATGGCACAACAAACGAGGATTGATACGCTCATTCCTTACTACAACCGATTTGTAAAAAAATTCCCAACGGTTCTATCGCTTGCCACGGCAAAGGAAGAAGAGGTGTTAAAACTTTGGGAGGGACTTGGTTATTACTCACGTGCACGCAATATGAAAAAGGCGGCGGAAAAAATCATAATGGAGTGGAAGGGGCACTTTCCGGATACGTTCAAAGAACTCTTATCACTTCCGGGCATTGGAGAATATACAGCAGGCGCAATCCTCAGCATTGCATTTGATATTCAGGTGGCAGCGGTAGACGGAAATGTGCTACGTGTTTTTTCACGACTTGAAAACAGTGGGGCAGATATTGCGGGAAAAGAGGCCAAACAACTTGCCACCCATTTTGTCCGGAAGATTATGCCGGTTGAAAGAACGGGCACCTTTACCCAGGCCTTGATGGAGCTGGGCGCTCTGATCTGCACACCTCAAAACCCATCCTGTGATAGTTGCCCTGTTTTATCGTATTGCAAAGCATACCAAATGGGTACTCAGAATGTACTTCCCTATAAATCTCGAAAAGAGAAAAGGAGAGTAGAGCAAAAAATGGTTTTGATTATTGAAAATGAAAAGGGAGAAATCCTGATGCGCGAACGCACAGAAAAGTTATTGTATCATCTTTGGGAATTTTACCTTTTGGATGAATGGTTAAAAGATGAGGAGATAAAAAGCCATCTTTTAGCGTTTGGGTATACAGCAACAAAACTGAGCGGACTGGGAGAAACAAAACACCTATTTACACATCTTACCTGGGAAATGAGAGGATATCATTGCAAGGTTAAAGGAAAAGGCATTCTAAATGGATATAAATGGATTCAAAAAACAGAGGTAAAGGATTTAACAATTCCAACAGCGTTCCAGTTTTTTAAGAAGCAGATTGAATAAAAGAATGGTATTGCAAAGTTAAAAAAAAAGCTTATACTAGTGAGTAATGAATGGGGAATAGAATGGGAGAATACGCTAACGAGGAACAAAATTTTAAAAAAATGATTGAAATCCAAACCAGTCTTTTGGATTCGTCCAATGACTTTATCGTTGCATGCGATAAAGAGTTTAAAATTCTTTATGTTAACCCGGGAGCCTATAAGATGTCAGGGTATTCAAAAGAGGAAATTGGAATTGAATTAACACCCGAGTTGGTTCATGATCCGGAGGACGCAAGATTGGCTAGAGAGGCACTAATGAGGGGATTAGAAGAGGGGTTTGCAAAAAGGGAAACAACGCTTCTTACAAAAGATGGACGAAAGATAGAGGTACAACAACATTTTTTTGCGATTCGGGATGAGAATCAAGAAAAAATAGGGGTTGGGGTTATTATGCGGGACATATCGGTTATTCACCAATATCAACGTGATTTTTTAATTAAGTCTGCCATTATTGATTCGTCAGATGATTTTATTGCTGCGACAGATAGAGAATTGAATTGTATTTATGCCAATCCAGGTGTTTATGCAATGAGTGGTTATACAAAAGAAGAAGTGCGCCTAGATGTTGGGCCAGATCGAATGCATGATATTCCTACCGCAGAGAAGGTGAAGAGGGCTTTTTTTAATGTGATTACAAATGGAGTTAGCTGGAGTGAAGAGTCTGAGTTTATCTGTAGGGACCAGCACACACTCACGGTGGAACAAAAGTTATTTCCACTTCGAGATGAGAAGGGAGAGATCAGTGGGGCGGGGACCATTATCCGAGACATTAGTAGCATTAGAGGAGCTCAGAGAGAAGCAAATAAGATGCTTGAGGTGTTAAAAAACATTTTGGACAAGATGGATGCATGTGTATATGTATCAGATATGGATACGGATGAGATTCTTTTTGTAAATAAACAAATGAAGGAAACATTTCACCTCGAAAATACAGAGGGAGCCATCTGCTGGAAAGTCTTGCAAACTGGATTAACAGGAAGGTGTGAAAACTGTCCGATGCAACAACTCATTGAAGAGCCAAAAACCTCTGTCACTTGGGAGGCCTACAACGATGTGGCTCAAAAAAGCTATCGAAACACCGAGAGTGTGATTGAGTGGAAGGATGGAAAAAGAGTACATATGCACTATGCTGTGGACATCACAGATCTGAAAAATACACAGCAAGAAGCGGATAAAAACTTAGAGATTTTAAAAAATATTTTAAATAATATGGATGCGTATGTATATGTATCTGATTTGGAAACAGATGAAATTTTGTTCATTAACCATAGAATGAAAGAAGTGTTTAATCTGGGAGAGGACGCAGTTGGCAAAACCTGTTGGAAGGTTTTACAGAGCGGCTTTACAGAAAGATGTCCATTTTGCCCAAGCTTTAAGCTTGCGGTGGATCCCAATGTACCAATTGTATGGGAAGAACACAATACGGTTACGGGGAGGGACTATAAAAATGTGGATAGCGTTATAGAATGGACAGATGGTAGAAAGGTGCATATGCAACATTCCACGGATATTACGGATATCCTGGCG
>JAVBPT010000054.1:0-10084 GCA_031549455.1 Eubacteriales bacterium | reverse complement strand
GGTTGCAGCGGCAAGTAAACTTGGCATTACAACTGGATACGAAGACGGAACCATGAAACCAAGAAATAAGATTACAAGAATAGAACTAGGCGTGATGATGGCTCGATTCTATAGACTATTGTTAGCAAAAACAACTGCATAGTGATTGTAAAAAGAGAAACATTTGTTTCTCTTTTTGCTTGCATAGATTTTTTGACTGTGCTAAGATACAATCATTGAGGGATGATTATGAAAATAAAAATAAGTCGAAATGAATGGGTACATGTCGCGTCCTACTTTGCGATTGTTTTGGTTTCCGTCTTGTTGCTTTATGTTGGCAATATGGTGGCTACGAAAAACCTTACTATTTTTGAAAATAGGCAAAGCCAGGAGACAATTCAGGCGGTTATTACGGATATTTTATACAAATGGGATGATAAAAGTACCTTAGAAGATGGATCAGAGATTAACAATAAAGAGATCTATTTTGAGGCAGAGGTGAAGAGCGGGGCCCAGAAGGGGGAAAAGGTCAAAGGCGTTCAAAACATTAGTGGCATGTATATTTATAATGCAAAAGAAATAGCAGTTGGAAACAGCGTGGTGCTTTCAAGCTATACAGATGATGAATGGTACTTTATTGACTACATAAGAATCAATAAGATCCTCATTCTGGTGATGGTGTTTACCATTTTACTGCTTCTGTTTGGGCGAATAAAAGGATTCAACGCCATTTTATCATTGGGACTTACCTGTACTGCAATCTTTGCTGTGTTTATTCCGGCCCTTTTGTCCGGAAAAAACATTTATCTTTTTTCCATTCTGGTCTGTGTCTATTCTGTTGTAACCACTCTTTTCATTGTGAATGGCATTAATAGGAAATCGATTGCCGCCATCTTGGGGTGCTTGGTGGGTATCTTTCTGATTGGCTTGCTCACTTTCTTCGCAAACCAATGGATTGGACTAAGCGGTCTAGTGAATGAGGAGACGCAGCTTTTATTGTATCTTCCGCTTGATGAGGCGATTGATCTGAGGGCGATTATCTTTGCGGCCATTCTAATCGGGGCGGTGGGAGCGATTATGGATGTTGGGATGTCTATTGCCTCCGCTCTGTGGGAGGTTAAAGAGACATCGGAAAACGTCGAGTTTGCTGCGCTTTTAAAATCTGGTATGAATATCGGACAGGACGTGATGGGGACGATGACGAACACCCTTGTTCTGGCTTATATTGGGAGCTCTTTATCGATTGTTCTTCTTTTAACGGTTTATATTACCTCCTTTACAGAGCTTTTAAATCGGGAGCTCGTGATTGTGGAGTTTATGCAAGCGTTGATTGGTAGTTTTGGTATTCTTTTAACCATGCCACTCACCACTTTTATTAGCGCCACTTTATACACCCTGGGCGATAAGGAAAAAACCGTATCATGACACTTCCTTATTGGATACTTTTTTTCGGATAATGAGATTGGATAAAGCCTTGATGTCGAGAGGAATAAGGGGCCATAAATAAGGACGCTTGTGATCAAGCGTTTTTGTTGTGAGCAAAAGAATGAAAATATAAAGCAGTCCAGAGAGATAACCATAGATTCCGAAAATTCCCACCAAAATCAATAGGAGGAAACGGAGGATTCGGATGGCATGCGTTAGGTCTGAGTTCGGAATACAGTAGGATGCAACAGCAGTGAGGGCCATATAAAAAATGGTTTCGGGTACAAAAATGCCCACTTTGATTGCAAAGTCTCCAAGGAGCAACCCGCCGATGATTCCAAAGGCACCTCCAAGATAAGTTGGGGTATGCATAGAGGACATTTTTAGGAGGTCGAACCCAAATTCGAGTGAAATGAACTGGATTAGTAGGGAGAACGTTCCGGGCTCCTTGGTGCCAATAAAGTCCAGAAATTTCGGCACAATCTCTGGATGTTCTGCGAGCAAAAACCAGCTAGGTACAAGCAAAAGTGAGATAAGAAAAGCCAAGAAACGTGCCATTTTATAATAGGTTCCGACCACTGGGACCTGGATATAGTCTTCAGCAAATTGCATATAATAAAAGAAAGTGGTGGGTGTAATCATAACGGAGGGGGAGGTATCTACTAGGATGAGCACATGTCCCTCATAAAGGTAAGAGACCGCAATGTCAGGTCTTTGGGTGTAACGCATTTGGGGGAAGGGATTGTACCAGCTCCTTTTAACCAAAAGTTCTTCCAAGCTTTTTTCCGCCATGACGAGGGACTCCACATTTATATGCTCGAGTTTTCGTCTAAGGGAATCCAAAAATTTGGGTTCGGCCTTTCCGTCTAGATAAGCCAGACAAACATCCGTTTTGGAAAGGTTGCCCACGCTGCGCATCTCAAAAATCAGATTTTTGTCACGAACACGCCTCCTAATTAGAGCCGTATTAAAAACAATGGTTTCCACAAAACCGTCTTTTGAACCATTGGTTACTTTTTCGGTATCGGCCTCTTCAATGGAACGAACAGGGTATTCCCTTGAATCGATCAGAATTGCCTTTTCTTGTTGATCGATAAAAAGTGCAAGCTGACCCGAAAGAATGGACTGTTCAATCTTTTCTAACTCCTCACACTCTTCCGCTTCAATATAGGCAATATCCTCTTTAATGAGTAGGGTGGTTAGGCTTTTAGAGCAGAGATGATGAGCAGATTGCAGGGAACGAAGTACATGCACCAGCACATCATCCTTGGCAAAACCATCCACAAAAATAAAGTACCCATCTCGTCCACAGATAGTGATTTCTCGTCCAATTACATCAAAACTTTTTTCAATGGGAAGATTATCCTTTAAATAACTTATATTTTGGTCTAGTTTTTTAAATGGTCTCATAAATATCCTTTTAAGTAGTTTGACTCAAATAGACTTTGATATACAAAAAGCGCATAAAAAAAACATTGACTGAAAAATATATCCATATATAATATTCTTAAAAAGGGTGATGCGTTTGAAAAAGGTATTGGAAGTGAGTCAAGTCACAAAAGAATATATCATGGGAGAGATCAAGGTGGTAGCCCTAGCGGGGGTGAGCTTTGACCTCTATGAGGGAGAGTTTGTGGTGATTTTAGGTCCAAGTGGATCGGGAAAAAGCACCATGCTCAATATTATTGGTGGCATCGATACCCCTACGACGGGGGCGATTTCGTTTGGCGGGAAGGACATAGCCAAGGCAAGCGAGGCGGAACTCACGATGTATCGTAGAAATACGGTCGGGTTTGTATTTCAATTCTACAATCTCATCCCCAATCTGACCGCGCGCGAAAATATTGTTTTGGCTTCAGAGCTGTCCAAAAATCCAATCTCACCCGATGAGCTGCTGAACAATATAGAACTTTCGGATCGAAAGGATCATTTTCCCTCTCAGTTATCGGGTGGGCAACAACAACGGATTGCGATCGCCAGAGCGGTTAGTAAAAATCCCACAATCCTTTTGTGCGATGAACCAACCGGAGCGCTTGACTTTAAAACGGGAATACAGGTTTTGAATATATTAAAGGAGTTTAATCAAAAATACAAGAAGACGGTCGTAATTATTACCCACAATGCAGCCATTTCTGAGATGGCAGATCGGGTTTTTTATATCAAAGATGGTCTGATTGAAAAGGTGGTTTGCAATGAAAATCCGGTTTCACCAGAGGAGGTGAACTGGTAGATGCTATTTAAGAAAGCGGTGAGGAGCATATGGGCCAATAAGAAAGCATACCTTGCGTGTGTCGTTCTTATTTTGATCGGGATTATGATGTATACCGCTTTGAGCATCGCTTCAGAGTCACTTGAAATCTCCAAAGTAAAATATTATAAAGAATACAACATGGCGGACGTGTTTGTGAAGCTAGAGGATATGCCAACCTCTTTGGTTTTGGGGTTGTATGATATAAAAGGCATTAAAGAGGTGGTGCCAAGATATGTAGTGGAAGCAAGAGCGGAGACGGACGATACAGAGGAGATTATTGTGCTCAGACTCATTGCGTTAGACAATGTAGAGGAGATGAGGATGAATAAGATTCTGATTGAAGGGGAGCCCCTCCTCAATCCAGAGGATCTCATTGTCAACTCAAACTTTTTTGCTGCGCATAATCTAGCCTACGGCGATACGGTCTCTTTATTCTTAAACGGAAGAGAGTATGTATGTCATGTGGTGGCAAGCTCACTGAGTCCGGAGTATGTGTATATTGTCAAAAATGCAATGGAGATGTTACCGGATGTAAGCGGATTTGGTATTGGATATATTACGGCAGAAATGATGAATTCCATGACGGGAAAAGCGGGATACACAAATGATATTTTGATTACACTAGAAGAGGGGTACACGTTTGAGGATGTAAAAATCGATCTGGAAGATGCACTAGATCCATATGGACTGAAGGAGCTTATCGCGAGAAAAGACCAGCTTAGTCATAGTATGTTGCAGATGGAACTAGATTCTATTAAGTCGGTTTCCTTATCGATTCCCATGGTATTCGTTCTCCTTGCAATCATTGTTTTATATCTGATGTTAAAAAGAGTGATCGAACAAGAAAGAACGCAGATTGGAACATTAAAAGCTTTTGGATACTCCAATCCACAAATTTTGTTGCACTATCTATCTTATGGCGGGGTGACGGGTTTTGTAGGTGGCATATTTGGATGGCTTTTTGGGTATCTGATGTCCGGTCCTTATGTGGTGATGTACTCTCAGTTTTTTAACCTACCCAATATGGCGGCTAGTTTTAATCTGCGCTATTTGGTTATCAGTATTTTGATTGGAACCATTGGCGGAATCTTAGGGGCTTTTGCGGGTGCGATAAAAGTGCTTGGACTTAATCCGGCTGAGGCAATGAGGCCAGAAAGCCCGAAAGAGGTGAAGTTTGACCTGGTGGGAAAAATGAAATGGTTAACTTATCTACTGACCTCAAGAGGGAACATGGCGCTCAGAAATATTACAAGAAACTTGGTACGTTCTAGTTTTATTGTTGTGGGGATTATGTTCTCGTTTAGTCTTCTTGCTTTTGTAGGAAGTATTAGCAGTATGATTGATAAGATGATATACAGTCAGTTTACAGATATACAAAAGTATGATGTGAAGATAACGTTAAATAGTCCTTTGGACTATACCAGCGCGGTTGAAACCGTTTATGCGATAGAGGGGGTTGGAAGAGCGGAGGGGCTGCTCGAAATACCAGTTGAACTAGTGAATAAGCATATACGCTCTGGCATAGTCATGACGGGAATAGAGGAAAACGCCGAGTTGTATAGGATTTTTGATACCAATCGGAAAATAGCCTATAGCCCGCCCACACAGGGCATCATTCTGACAAATGGTATTGCCGATAAACTGAAAGTAAAAACAGGGGACACCATTTTCATTTCCTCATCTTTAATAGAAAAAGAGATACCGATAAAGATAGTAAGAGTGATTGAACAAAATCTGGGAAGTGGCTGCTACATGGAGATACAGACGCTTGGTGATCTGTTTAACCAAGGAGTAACTGCAACCTCTATTCTGGTGGAAACAGGAGATATTGCTTACCTAAAGGATTATTTGAAGAATAGTGCCAACGCGATGTATATAGAGGATAGCAGTACCACGCTCAAGAAGTATCAAGAAATGATGGGACCCTATGAAAGTCTCTACTTCTTCCTAGAAGTGATGGGGATGTTCGTGGCTTTCGCCATTATTTATAACACCTCCACCATCTCGCTTTCAGAAAGAAAAAGGGAGTATGCGACACTCCGCGTGATAGGCTTATCTGTTAACGAGGTTTGCGAAATCATGAATTTTGAATACTGGATTCTTTCAGTGATTGCAATCTTGTTGGGGATCCCGTTTACATCTTTACTCAATCAGTCGGTGAATCTGATGGTGGATACCAGCATGTATAGCATGCCCTCCACCATCCAAATTTCTGCTTACCTGGTTGGAGCAATCGGATGCATTTCGGCGATTATGCTCTCCAACCTCTCGGCTAAAAAGAATATAAGAAAATTTGATATGGTAGAAGTTCTAAAGGAAAGGGAATAGTTATGAAAAAGAAGGTAAAAATCCTCATTCTGATTTTGGTGATTCTGGTGATTGTAATCAGTATGATTTATTCGGCTTTTAAACCACTTAAAACAGACACGACCAAACTGGAAGCCAAAATGGTGAGCCTTAGTTTTACAGAACAAGGAACCTTTGTTGGGGATAGTGTTGTAGAACTTTATCCACTGGTTCCGGGGAAGATTGATAAGGTGAATGTGAAACTGTGACAGTCAGTAAAGGCGGGTGATATTATTTGCGTGATTAATTCAGACGCTTTGGCTTACCAGATCAGTCAGATTAGAAGCACAATCAGATCCATTGAGGCGGAGGAAAAGAATACGCTTGTGGCGAACAAAGAAAAGATCGAACTGCAGGAACTGGTTTTGGCTCAGGGGGAAAGAGAATTAGAGGCAGCGCTGGAAAGTTTTGAAAAGGCAAAAGTTTTATATGATGAGGGTGCAATCTCAAAAGAAGATTATGAGGAGATTGAACGTTTTGTAGAAACCCAACGGGTAAGCCTTGCCTCTATAAAGCAGGAACTTGTGATTTTAAAAAACGGGAATACGGAATATTATAAGGCGTTGATACAGGCGCAGGAGGCAAGTGTTGCAAAGTTGAGAAGCGACATTGAGAATTGTAATGTGAGAACCACAACAAGTGGCACCATTACGGAGCTTGCGGCCAAAAATGCCAACATGGCCAGTGGAGTATCACCGGTTGCGGTGGTGGCAACGGGAGGCGAAAAGACAATCCAGCTTTATATTTCCACGAAGGATGTTGCAAGCATTAAAGAGGGAGACGGTGTGGACATTGTTTTAAAAAGGCGGGGAGGTGATCTCCTCTTTCCGGGGCGCATAAAACACATCGATTCCGTCGCAAGTGTTAGACCCTCTGCACTGGGTGTTCTAGAAAGCAGAGTGAGGGTAGAGGTAGAACCACTTATGGGTGAGGACAACACCTCTTTTGGGATTGGTTACTATGCGGATGTCAAATTTTACCTATACAAAGAAGGCGGGAAACTGACGGTTCCAAAGTCTGCCTTGTTTGAGGATAATGGCAAAGACAAGGTTTTTGCTGTTAAAGGCGGAAGGGCGATTGAGGTAGAGGTGACAAAAGGGATGGAACTACGGACGGAAACCGTGATTGAAGAAGGGTTAATGGCGGGAGACGTTGTGATTAGCGACGCCAATGACAAAAACATCAAAAACGGGAAAAAAGTGCAATAACCCACAAATGGGTGAATATAACCGTAACAATAAAATTTAGGTTAGGGTATTTACAAATTTAGAAAATTAGTTATAATGGATACTGACAGTTTCGGAGGTGTAAGATGTTAGTAAAGGGAATATTATTTATAGCGATTGCTGTAACATCCGGTTTGTTCTTTGCAAATAAGGTTGGCAGAGACTAATATAGATTTGAAAGGTTAGAAAAATGAATTATGTAGTGGCTATTATAGGTAGACCCAATGTTGGAAAATCGACTTTTTTTAACGTGCTTGCTGGAGATGAGGTTGCCATTGTACTGGATACGCCAGGCGTGACAAGAGATCGAAACTATACGGATGTGGAATGGAATAGAAAACGTTTTACACTGATTGATACAGCGGGCATTGAACCCAAAACCAATGATTCAATCTTAAAGCATATGAGAAAACAGGCGGAGATTGCAATTGAAACAGCGGATCTCGTCCTTTTTATGGTGGATGCAAAACAGGGTCTGATTGATGCAGACTTCCAGATCGGGACAAGCTTAAAAAAATCCAAGAAAAAAGTGGTTCTTGTGGTGAACAAAGTAGATAATATGAAAGATACATCGGATATTTATGAATTCTATAATCTGGGGTTGGGAGATCCGGTTGCGATCTCTTCTGCTAATAGAGCGGGAATTGGAGATTTGCTGGATACGATTGTTGAGCACATTCCGGAGGAGGCAGCGGTAGAGGAAGGAACAGAAACCAAGATTGCGGTGATCGGGAAGCCCAATGCGGGTAAATCCTCTCTTGTAAATAAGCTCCTTGGTGAGGATCGAATGGTGGTGAGCGAACTTGCGGGTACAACAAGAGATTCAATTGATACCCCAATTACCCATCATGACAAAACATATATCCTGATCGACACAGCGGGTGTTCGAAAAAGGGGCAAAATTGAACTTGGGATTGAGAAATATAGTTACATTCGGACGATTAAGGCGATTGAGCGTTCGGATGTGTGTGTGATCCTGATTGATGGACAAGAGGGGATTACGGCGCAAGACACGAAAGTTGCTGGCATTGTACATGAAAAATATAAAGGTGCCATTCTCGCAGTCAATAAGTGGGATTTGGTGGAAAAAGATAACCATACCACCAAAAAGTATGAGGATGAATTAAAAGAGGCCTTTAAATATATGGACTATGCCAAAATCTTATTTATATCTGCCCTAACAGGTCAGCGGATTCATAAAATATTTGATTTGGTGGATGAAGTTTGTGAAAATAGAAAAAGAAGGATCACAACGGGTGTGCTGAACGATGTCTTATATGAAGCGATGCAGCTCAATGCACCGCCTTATCAAAAGGGAAAGCAACTTAGAATTTATTACATGACCCAAGCGAGCGACTCCCCACCCACGTTTGTTCTTTTTGTAAATGATCGAAAGTTAATGCATTTTTCCTACTTGCGATACATAGAAAATAAAATAAGGGAAAGATTTGATTTCTCGGGTACAGCGCTTAAGTTTGTGATCAAGGAGAAAGGGGAAAGCCAATGAATATTTATGTGATTTATCTATTATCAATTCTCATAGGATATTGTTTTGGATGTTTCCATAGCGCTTACTTTTTGGGAAGAGTTTTTTTTAAGAAGGATATCAGAGAATACGGTAGTAAAAGTTCAGGCACCACCAATGCGCTCAGGGTATTCGGATGGAAGGTGGCGATACCTGTTTTGGTTCTGGATTTCTTGAAGTCGTATCTACCGGTTTTCTTTGCATCACAGATTTTACAATTTTTGCATATCATTCAAGTCAGCAACTACGGCAAAGAGGCACTTGAAATCTTTGGACTCTTTATTGCTGCGGGCGTGGTACTTGGGCATAACTTCCCAATCTATCTGAAATTTCAAGGAGGGAAAGGAATTGCCTCCACGATTGGGATTATGTTTGCAATCGACTTTCGGTATGGAGTGATTATAGCCGTAACCATGATTACACTTATTGTTTTAACAAGATATGTATCACTTGCTTCTGTGACAACGGCGGTGATGATTCCTTTTATGTTTTATGTGTTTGATTATGAGATCAAACCAAAGTTTTGGTTTGGAATCTTTTTAATGGCATCTGCGCTTTATAAGCATCGGGCAAATATTAAGAGGCTGATGAATGGAACAGAGAACAAGATAGGAGAGAAAACGGAGGGAACGAAATGAGCAAAATAGCAGTGATGGGTGCGGGCACATGGGGAACCGCGCTTGCTTTATTGTTAAATAAGAATGGACAACAGGTAACACTCTGGTCATATAAAGAAGAAGAGGCAAACGAGCTTAAAGAAACCAGAATGCATCCAAACATTGAACATGTGATGATTCCCGATGAAATCGAGATGACGTCCGATATTGGACAAGCTATTTTTGAGAAAGAGGTGATTATCATCTCGGTGCCCTCAAAATTTATGAGGGAGAATATACAAAAGTTTGCACCATATATTAAAAGAACGCAGGTGATTGTTAACACCTCAAAAGGAATTGAGGATGAATCGCTTAAGACTATGACACAGGTTATTAAAGATTTTTTGCCAGAGAATGAGGTGGCCACGCTATCAGGGCCAAGCCATGCAGAAGAGGTGGCAGCAGAGATTCCGACCACTTGTATCATTGCTTCCAAAAATCCGGAGATTGCACATACGCTTCAAAATATATGTATGTCAAATACATTTAGAGTGTATCGAAATGCAGATATCCTGGGCGTGGAGTTGGGGGGATATTTAAAGAATATTATTTCCCTTGCAAGTGGGATTGCAGATGGTCTAGAGCTTGGAGACAACTCCAAGGCGGCGCTCATCACCAGGGGGCTTGCCGAATTAATGCGTGTTGGCGTCAATATGGGTGCGGACACCAGAACGTT
>JAVBPT010000033.1:0-3254 GCA_031549455.1 Eubacteriales bacterium | reverse complement strand
CAGCCTTTGCTGTATCCAACGCCTTTCCGCCACCTGCACCAGCAACTAAGTCATATCCCTTTTCTTTGGCAATCTGGGTGATTCGATGGATCTCTCTGTCCGAACATTGACCTTGGAAATCAGCCCAATGGATGATCATGTCGCTGCTTTTAGCGCTTTCATTTATAAAATCCTCAACGGATTGCTTGGATCTTGGCCCTGCAATAATAAGCAGCTTGTTTCCATATGCCTCTATGTATTTACATAGATTCTTCAGTTCGCCCGGGCCTTGGATATATCTTCCTGGGTTTCCAATAATTCTATTGCTCATTTTACCCTCCTTACTTTTCGTAAAATAAGATATACTTTCACTTAATTTAAAAGCAAATTATATGCCAACATAAAATACAGGGATTTTGGGATGAAATAACGGGATTTGTTAGAAAATCATCCGATAAAGTGCGCAAAAAATCTGACATAGTCAGAAAAATCTTACAGTTTTATGCAAAGTAGCGCTATTCATAAAAATCAACAAAAAAAGTGCAGATAGTATATCACCTGCACCCAATTTTTTAATCTTTAATACTATAGTTTTTTATCTTTTGATAAAGTGTTTCTCTCGATATGCCCAATATCTTGGCCATTTTAGCCTTATTTCCATTGCAGCTCTTTTGTACATTTATAATAGCTGCCCGTTCAGCATTGTTTTTTACATCTTCAAGGGTTAGATTCTTCGTAACACTGATTGTATCATTGTTGATTCCCCTTGCCAGAATAAAGTCCTTAAAATGCTCAATCGTTAGAACTTTTTCATAACATGTGCTCATTGCTCTTTCCAGAATGTTCTGTAGTTCTCTTACATTGCCCGGCCAATGGTATTCACAGAGCATTTGTTCCACTTCCGCATCAATTACTTCCACGGTCCTTGATACGCGCCCCATGCTCTTGTTCAATCGATGAATAATATCCAATGCAATAAGAGGGATATCTTCCTTCCGATCTCTGAGTGGAATCAGATTTATTTCTATTACATTTAACCTGTAGTATAAGTCTTCCCTAAACGTTTCTTCCCTTACCAGCAGCTTCAGGTCATGATTGGTTGCACAGATCACACGAACATCCACTGGAATACTGTCGGCACCACCTATCTTCATGATTTCTTTTTCCTGAAGGAATCGGAGCAATTTAGGCTGATCGGTCAGCGGAAGCTGGTCAATCTCATCGAGGAATAGAGTCCCTCCATTAGCTAATTCAACTTTGCCTTTTTTCCCACCTTTTATAGCACCTGTAAAGCTGCCTTCCTCATATCCATACAATTCAGATTCAAAGAGTCCTGATGGAATGGCCGAGCAGTTGATGGCAATAAAATTATTTAAATGCCTTTGGCTTGAACTATGAATCGCATTAGCAACTAATTCCTTGCCACATCCCGTTTCCCCCTGAATCAACACATTTGAATTGAGCTGGGCTGTATTTTTGATTTTATCTTTCAGCTCTCTTATTCCCCTACTGTTGCCGATAATATTATCAATGGAGTATCTCGTCGTTTTTATCTTGTTATATGCCGTTTTGTAATAATCCAGTTCGGAGTTCATCTTCTCCAGTTTTTTAATAAAGCCATCTAACACTGTGGCATTTTCAAAAATATCAATCTCAAATGCACCCACTAATTTTCCGTCCTTATATAATGGGTACCCATTGCAGATCATGGTAATACCTTCATAAAAATAAGATTCCCCAATCTGCGGTTTCCCGGTTTTTAACACATAGTGCAAACGATTGGTATCATCATCCATTACTTCTCGAATATCTTTCCCGATAATTTCTTCTCGGGCCACGCCCAGATATCCGGCAGTTTTCTTTGCTATATAAAGGAGCTTTGCGTTTTCATCAATTATTACGAGCCCTGCAAGGTTATCCAATATTAACTCGCAGTCTTTTTTAATATCCAGCATATTTCACCATCCCTCCTTTATATGATACTCTTTAATGTCTTATTTTATAAATTAATTCTCATCCTGTCAATTGAATTTGAAAATCATCGCAGCAACCACTGCAGATCCTCAGCATTCATTCCTTTTATATAATAATCAATATCGATCTGCCCCTCTATTCTCCTCGCCAGTTCTGCATCCAGCTTCTGGTCTACTAACAACTTCTCCAAATCGCCTATATCTCCGTTTCCGAAAAAATCTCCAAATATTCGCATCCTCTTAATTCGCCCTTCTTGAATTGTCCCTTTCGCAGAAACCATCCCGAAGTCAAATTTGACCTCGCGTTCAAAGTTATAGGTCGCCGATTTCCCGTAATTCCACTCCCATGTCTCATATCTGTCTTTCTTGATTTTCTCAATAAGCATCCGGTCGTTTTCATCAAATGTATATTTATCAATATGACCTGCCTGAAAAATTTGTTTTTCCAGTTCACATTTAAAGGTCTCCATAGAAATAGGCGTCTCACTATTTGCGTTGATGGTAGTTACCCTGCTTGGTATGGATTTTACGCTCTTTGAGTCAAATTTAGCCGCCTTTGGTTTGAGCGCGCTGCTTACGTTGGTCAAGTTGCTGTCCAACATAATACATCCATGATGAAGAATTCTCTCATTCCTTATGTATTGGGAATTTCCCGAAAATTTCTTTCCACCAATGACCACATCATTTCGTCCCGTAAATTCGCCTTTGATTCCAAAGCAAGCCAAAGTGCGGACTATGGGCTCCACAAAATATCGGAAATTAAAATCCGAGTTACTTTCCTTATCGACAATAAAGGTAAAGTTTAAATTACCGATGTCATGGTACACCGCTCCTCCCCCTGATAATCGACGTACGACCTTGACACTATTTTGATCCACGAACTCCTGATTAATTTCCTCCGCTGTATTCTGATACTTTCCCACCACAATGGTATTTTCATTCTGCCATAACATAAAATAGGATTTTTTTCTATCCATATGCTCAAAAACGTACTCTTCCATAGCCAGATTAAAATAGGGGTCTTTGCTTTTTGATTCAATATATATCATTTCCTTTCCTCCTTCATTTTAATAGGAACAATAATATAATTATATCCGATTAGTATGCAAGTATCGCGCCAACACATACCAAAATAATAGAGCCTAAAGGTATATCACCCTTCAGACTCTTCTTGTATTTAAAATTCATGTTGCCAAGGATGATGATCTCTTTCCTCGTGATAATCATACCCCTTTTTGAATCCCTGTTTCATGTCGTTTGTCCAATATTGCCTTTAAAATCAAACATTTATTTTTTTACCTT
>JAVBPT010000018.1:0-14734 GCA_031549455.1 Eubacteriales bacterium | reverse complement strand
ATCTATCTGGTCTAGTTTCATCCCAGAATGTAGTAGTAGTAATCCCCTCAATATCAGCACTTACAAAAATCTTCATATCCTATCTTCCCTTCTAAGTTTATAATAAGTTTTATTCTTAATTCTGAATCACATATAAAAAACATTTATATTTCAAAAATATTGTTTCTATTCCATATTTATATATTAGATTTTATCAGCCCTAACTAAACTTTCTTTTACAAGGTTTCCATCTACTAAGTCGGAACTCTTAATAAAAATTGAATACTCCTTGTCAGACAAATTTGTGTCCATTATATTGACAGAAGTCCAAAACTAAAATATCACTGCGAGATGAATAAATAGCAAAGGTACAATAATACACTTATAAATGGGGCCAAAATATTCACTACATCATTTGTAATCATTGAGCATCCCTTGATCTTTCTATTCATCCGATTGCCACTGTACTTTTTTTCCGAAAACTGATTAAGCTTATCATCATAGTATAAAGCTTGTAAAAATTGTCCCAGTATACTATCTATTAATGCTCCTATAAAGCCAAAAATGCTTATTAAAAAAGTATTTTTGATATCTCCCTTAAATGTCAAATATAGAATTGCAATAATAAATGATCCCAAAAATGATCCTACTATACCTGTCAAAGTAATCGCTCCCGAAATACCTTTCTGGGCTTTTTTAAAACCAACTATGAACACGGGATTTTCCTTGCTAAGCAGACCCAGCTCCGATGCCCAAGTATCTGCATTATGACAGGCAAATAGAATTAAAACAATGATTTCATAAATTTGGTCTTTGCTAAAATGATATATTAAAGCAAAAATTAGCGCCAAACCGCTATTCGCAAAGACCTGCGTGCAATCTCTTATATTATTCTTTTCCTGGATTTTTGCTGTTACAGCATTTTTATATGTTTTTTTTATATTCGAAATGATAACAGATGAAATAAAAAATGTATAAAGCACTATTAAAAATAGCCACCCCCCGCAATAGTATAATATCATTCCAACTACTAATCCTGCTATAATCGCTCTAAAAGTTAATTGCCTTTTTAAATATGAAAAGATCAAAATAGAAATAATGCTGATTATTGCTAATATATGACTTAACACAATTACCACCTCGATAGATGTTTTGAAAAGTAAAAATCAAAACAAATCTTCCTTTCTATGTAATTCGCAAACGTATTTTAATATAGAGTATCATATTATTAAATAGGCAACCAAAGTGGTTAATAATGGTACTGATAAATTATCTAAACCTCTAGGTGAAATTGCTTCTATAACTGTGGCAAAAAGCGCAACAAACACTGTGTTAATCAAAGAAAATTTATCATAAAATAAAGTTAAAATGCTAATTACTATAAATGAAAGCAAAAACATTGTTATTGACCCTGCGACTGTTTTTTTCTGATTCCAAATAGAATATTCATGTGACTTTATTTTTGTACCAAATATTGCAGCAAACCCATCTCCATACCCCATCGTTAAAAGTCCGATGCCGCCATACAGCATATTCTTCAAAAACAAAAAACTTACTAACGTTAATAGGAAACAGGATCCTGCATAATAAACGGTACCCAACGACTTTTTATCTTCCCTCTCGATTGAGGCAAAGATATCTTTTTTAAATGATATGTAATTTAAAATAACGAAAAGCAGCGGAATTATGCACGCTATATATACATTATCAAAAAATATAGTGGCAATTATCCACCAATTACACACCCCAATATGTACAAATTTTCTGCTTAACTCTTGGTTTTTTTTTAATAGTTTTTCAGCAACCAATATTAACCCCAAAATAAACAAAAGCGAAATGATTAACCCCATAATATTCATAGCACTCTCCTAAACAATACTCGTCAATTCATTGTATTGCTAAATCACTGATTTGTCAATATTTTCTTGAGAATTTTCAAACCATCCCAATTGAGAAATCAAATTTGCCATTTCATCTATGTCAGAATGACAAACAGTATTGATTCAAAGCGCTACCCACTTATCCCAAACCCCAACGCATAAAGCTCACATTCTAATTTGAAAAATTTAAGAGAATGTAAAATGAAATGTGTAAAGATGAAAGACAAAATTTCACATCTCCGTGTCCACTTTTTATACTAACACCAAACTTCCCACGAGGTACTGATATCTCTCTCCCAAGTTCTTTTGCAGTTTCTATCCATTCTTTAATATTCTTTTGTGCATTGTCCACAACTTCATTTAAGCCCTTCCATCCACCATACATCCTGCAAGTTCCGGGACTTCTGCAACATAAAATTTATCATCATTTGACCAATATATTATAATTTCATATTTGTACATCTAGATTTCCTCCTGCAACATTTTATTTAACAATAAAAACGAATGTTATCTACACAGAAGTGTTTTTCCAGGATTCACATATAAGAAAGTGTTGTGCTGCTATAATATCAAGTAAATCATTCAATTCTGAAGCAGGGATTCTTCCATTGTTATGTGCCAGTATGCAACCGCCTCTAGATGTTAACCATATTTTCGTTGCATTTTGACTTGGCTTTCCCTTGCCAATATGTATATGAATAGGTTCATCATTTTCATTTGACCAAAAGAAAACAAGATAACCACCTATTCTAAAAATATTAGGCATAACACATTCCTCCTCGTTCAGCAAAACGATAAATAAGATGTGCATTATTCTTTAAAAAGGTTTCAAATTCTTTTATTTCGTTATCTGTAAAACCATCTCTGATTATCCAAGAGTAGCTAGGCAAAACACATCTAGCAGATTCAAAACCATTTTCATACGGTCTTTCAAAATGAACTTCTACTTTTTTTATATCATTTTCCTCAATTAAATGAGAATGTGTAATTTCTGTTTCATCTTCTAAAGTCACGTACGAATACATCATTTCTAACTTCTCCTTTTCTCTTACTAATAATATATACAAAAACCATAAAAATTCTTAGACTTAATATGAATTCGTTTATTTTAATTATACACTTAAAAAAACTATTTTCAATCAAAAACGTCATATGTAATGTTTTGGCAAATATGTCAAGGTGGTGCAATCAATACCCTAGAAGAATCAACAATTCAAAAAAGTACCGTCCCTTCTCTGGCTATCGTATATACAGTAGACTTCAAGATACCATATATGAGCAGTTTGTCTTGCAGTCATATTGTTTTCGATGATATAAGTTTGCAAGTTCTACTAGTCTTTCTCTAATATGATCCTCATGTTCGCCTCCTGACATTTTCATGAATCGCCTATGTATTTGGTCAATATCCTTTTTTTGTTGTTTTTTAAAAAAATTTATTTCGAATAACTATAATTTTAATACTTAACTATGATATTTTTTTACAGATTTAACTATTTCATCATGTACTCTTTTATTGCTAATTATTGCTCCATTAATATCTTTATCATATCTTTGTTCATTTCCAAATATATCAGTAACTTTTCCTCCCGATTCTTCCACTATTACTTTTACTGCTGCAATATCACAATTCTTTCTTTTTGCTCCTGGAAATATTGCCGCCACAAATTCCCCTGATGCAACCGCCATAGATGCTCTAATTACACTACCTATACCAATAAAATAAGTCTTTTTTGATAAATCAATAATTGTATTATAAATATTATATGGTGCTTCCGGCCACATATCAAAGTTGAACACACTTTTTTTATCATCAAATTCCAAATCATTTACAAAGATTTTTTCATCATTTTTATATGCTCCTCTGCCACTAACTGCTGAATACAGATTATCAGTAAATGGGTCATATACAACCCCTACTTCTGGTTTTCCATCTATAACAAGTGCTAACGAAAAGACTGCTACCGGAATATGTCTTGCATACATTGCTGTACCATCTATTGGATCACAAACCCATATATAATTACTTTCGCCAAATGATTTCTCTTCTCCGTCCACAGAATGACTTGCAAATGTTTTCTTTACGCAATCAATCAAATAGTCATTTATTTCTCTATCAGCCAGAGTAACAATCGTCTGATCTGCTTTATAATGTGCACCATTATCTTGCTCAAAATATTTCAGCATTATTTTCCCTGCCACAACAGCAATTTCTTTTGCAAACCTTAAATATTCATCCATAAACTTCTCTCCATTTCTGATTACCAATTTGCTTTTTCAAATGGAATGTTTCTTCCTTCCACAATATCCTCTTTTCCCTCTCTTATTCCTTCTTTTTCTTCTTCAGACAATTCCTCCTTTCCAAAGGAAGCAACTTTAAAATCATTTATCCAAAAATTATCAATATTACTACTGTGCATATCTACATGCCTCATCTTCTTTTATAGTCTCATAGTAAATTTATAGCTTGTTTTATTAAAACTATTTTTAATATAGAAACTATGAGCCCTTTCTCTTGAAAAATCACTTGTGAGTTCAATAATTTCGCAATCATTTTCCTCAGCAACTCTTTTTGCATGATGCCAACT
This sequence comes from Eubacteriales bacterium, assembly GCA_031549455.1. Classification (GTDB taxonomy): domain Bacteria; phylum Bacillota; class Clostridia; order Lachnospirales; family JAKSVV01; genus JAVBPT01. Next base: position 10,290 of record JAVBPT010000018.1, on the reverse strand, counting down.
GATAATTTATGTTTAAATTTAAAAATGCTATTGCTTCGTTACTGTCTATGCCCAATATATAGTAGTAGGTTGCTTACTTATCTTTTCATAAAATATTTCTTCAAAATTTTGATAATCAACTTTGTGCCCTCTAGTTCACAAATTAAATCGTAAACTCCTCTACCATTATTTTTTCACATAATCTAATATCCAGTTTTCACTCCTTGCCAACACTATAACATGAAAATGTTTAAAATAAAACTATCCATTTTCAATTCAGAACATCAAATCTGCGCGTTAAGCTCCAAGCTTTTACAACGTGCAGTCTTTTTTATCTATCTCAACCTAATCCTAACCGTTGAATTCACCCCAATTAAACCATCTAGATTAACACTATCTTCTAATGCAATCTTGACCGGAATCAGCTGAACCACTTTGGTATACGTACCACTTGTGCTAAAGCTCAGTGCACTATTTGTCAGAGCGCCCTGGGTCGCCTTATCGATCTCCAAAACACGTCCGTTAAATTTCTTGCCAGGATAGGCATCAATCGTAACCGTCACATCTTGCCCTTCTTTTACCCTCACAATATTCGTTTCTTCGATATTGGCTTGAACATAAATATTGCTTGTATCCGCTACCACGGCAACCGCACTGGTTGGAGAAACAAGAGAATTTACAGTCGAATTCACCTTTACAATCTCTCCATCAATCGGCGATTTAAGGTAAGAGCTATTTTCCACCCTTCCGATCACCTCATTCGCCTTTACAATACTGCCCTCTTCCACAGTAAGTCTGTCTAATCTGCCCGCTGATAGTGGGACGATCGAATACAACTTTGCTGTCACCTTAGCATTCTCAGTGCTGAAATAAGTATTTCCCTCCCAATACATGTAGTACCATATCCCAACCCCAATCAGAATAACGATCCCAACAATCATAAAGATCATATTCTTGGTTTTTTCATTTAGTTTGCCTCTTTCCTTTTCCATCTTATCAATCCTTTCCTACTCTTCAATATTTCCCTCGGTAAATTGGGAGTTGTATAAATCAGCATAAAATCCTTTTCTCTCTAATAGTTCTATATGATTTCCCTGTTCTATGATATCACCATCTCTCATCACAAAAATCAGATCCGAATCTTTGATTGTTGATAGCCTATGCGCAATGACAAAGCTCGTTCTACCTTTCATTAAGTTATTCATCGCTTTTTGGATTAGGATTTCCGTTCTGGTGTCAACAGAACTTGTGGCCTCATCCAAAATCAATATTTTGGGATTTGCCAGAATAACTCTTGCAATAGTAAACAACTGCTTTTGCCCCTGCGATATATTGCTTGCTTCCTCATTTAGAATCATATTATAACCGCCCGGTAAAGCGCTGATGAATTCATGACAATGCGCCGCTTTTGCCGCCTCAATAACCTCATCATCCGTCGCATCAAATGTCCCATAACGAATATTATCCATAATGGATGCATTATATAACCAAGTATCCTGAAGCACCATTCCGAACACTTTTCTAAGCTCAGATCGTGAAAAATTTGAAACATTATAATCATCCACTTTAATCTGTCCACCATTAATATCGTAAAATCTCATGAGTAGTTTTACAATGGTTGTTTTTCCTGCTCCTGTAGGCCCTACAATTGCAACTTTTTGCCCTGCTTTTACCTTGGCTGAAAAATCATGAATGATTATTTTCTCGGGACTATATCCAAAGCGAACATGGGAAAATGTAACATCTCCATCTTTCACATCGCCTCTTGTCTTCTCCGCTACCTCAGCTGACTCCTCCGTTTCATCCAAAAATTCAAATACACGTTCTGCTGCCGCAACAGTCGATTGCAATGTATTCGATATGGCCGCGAGTTGTGTAATGGGTTGCGTAAAATTACGCATATATTGGATGAAGGCCTGAATGTCCCCGATTTCTACCACTTTTTTCACTGCAAGATATCCCCCCAAGATGCTCACCATCACATAGCCTAAGTTTCCAACAAACATCATGATTGGTTGTAACATGCTGGTAATAAATTGGGATTTCCACGCTGACACATGCAGCTCATTATTGACCTCGTCAAAATTTTCCACCGCATCTGCCTCTCCATTAAAGGCTTGAACAACATTGTGTCCACCGTATGTTTCCTCCACAATTCCATTGATTTGTCCCACTAGCTTTTGTTGGGTCATGAAGTACACTTGAGAACGCTTAATCACCGTCATCATAATTCCAATCGAAAGCGGAATCACGATAAGTGCCGCAAGCGTCATCAGCCAACTAATGGAAAGCATCATTACGAATACACCCACAATACTGACAAAGGAAGTAATAAGTTGAGTCAAGCTTTGGTTTAAGGTTTGGCTTACCATATCGACATCATTGGTCACACGAGACAAAATTTCACCGTGTTGACGTGTATCGTAATAGTTCAACGGAATCTTATTCATTTTGCTTGAAATGTCTTTTCTAAGCGTGTATGTCACATCCATTGAAACCTTAGACATTACAAAACTTTGAATATAAGTACAAAGTGCAGAGATTACATAAAGAATCACAAGCCATATAATGATGGTGCCAATATACTTAAAGTCCGTCAAAAGCCCTGTACCCGCGTAATACGCCAATAATCCCTCGATCAGTTTTGTGGTTGCTTTTCCTAACATTTTAGGTCCCACAATTGAAAACACAGTTGAGAAAACAGCAAAGAAAATGACAATAAAAATTCTAACCTTATAACTTTTTAAATAATCCCATAGCTTTCGAATGGTTTTTTGGAAGTCCTTCGCTTTACTCACGGGAGCTCCCATTCCGCCCATTGGTCCACCACCCATCGGTCCACCCATTCGAGGCGCTTTTTGTCTTTCTTCACTCATCTTGCGAGTTCCTCCTCGCTGAGTTGCGAAATCGCAATCTCTTTATATACGCTGCAATTTTCCAATAGGTCATGGTGATTCCCTATTCCAACAATCTTCCCTTTATCCAGTACAATAATCTGTTCTGCATCCATAATCGTGCTAATCCGTTGCGCTATTAGTAAAATCGTGCTATCACCCGTTTCCGCTTTTAATGCGGCTCTTAATCTGCTATCTGTTTTCAGATCAAGTGCTGAGAAACTGTCATCAAATATATAGATTGGTGCATTTTTTACAAGCGCTCTCGCAATAGAGAGTCTTTGCTTTTGGCCGCCAGATACATTGGTCCCACCTTGCGCAATCGGCGTATCATAACCATCTTCTTTAGATGAAATAAATTCTACAGCCTGAGCAATTTGAGCCGCTTTTTCCACTGTCCCTTGACTCACCCCTTTGTCTGAATAACGAAGGTTTGTATCAATTGTCCCTGAAAATAAAATACTCTTTTGAGATACATAGCCAATCTTATTTCTCAACTCTTGTCGTTTCACGCTACGAACATCTTTTCCATCAATCAAAATTTGCCCACTAGTCACATCATAAAATCGAACGATGAGATTCACAAGCGTGGATTTTCCGCTTCCTGTCGCCCCAATAATCGCCGTTGTTTTTTTCGCCTCTGCTGTAAAGCTGATGTTGTGAAGAACGTCATCTTCCCCCTCCGGATATCTAAAGCAAACATCTCGAAATTCAATTGTCGGAACAAAATCTTTTCCAAAATGTGCAGGTTCTTCCGGATCCAAAATGGTTTCTTTTGTATCCAGCACCTCTTGAATACGATTGGCAGATACAGCCGCCCTCGGAATCATAATAAACATCATAGACAACATTAAGAATGACATGATGATCTGTAATCCATATTGCATAAATGCCATCATCGAACCAATATCCATTTGAAGGTTAGAAATGTGCTTTGCTCCCACCCATACAATGGTTACAGTTGTAAGATTCATGACAAGCATAATAAATGGCATTAAGACAGACATCGTCCTATTTACAAAAAGGTTGGTATCGGTAAGATCTTGGTTTGCGCGATCAAAACGCTTTAATTCAAATGCCTGTGTATTAAACGCACGAATAACGAGAATCCCCTCCAAGTTTTCTCGGATGACCAGGTTTAAACGGTCAATCAAATTTTGAACCAGCTTGAACTTTGGCATGACTATTGAGAACATAACCGAAATAAATCCGATTAAAATAATTACTGCAAGCGCTATAATCCATGTCATTGAGACACTTTTGGACTGCGCCTTTAATACGCCTCCTATACCCATGATGGGTGCATAAAAAACCATTCTGATTGACATCACCAGTAAAGTTTGAATCTGTGTGATGTCATTTGTAGTCCTGGTAATCAAAGAACTGGTTGCAAATTTATCCATTTCCGCATTTGAGAAATATTGTACCTTTTTAAAAACATCTATTCTCATATCTCTTGATACATTGGCGGCAATCATCGCTGCAAAATAACCCATTGCAATAGAAGCGGACACGCCCAAAAAGGTGACGCCCAACATTTTAAGACCGGCGTGACCTATGTAAGCGGTATCGCTATTCATAACACCCTTATTCACGATATCAGACATATAATCAGGTAATGCCAAATCGCACATCGCTTGCAGAAATAAGAGTGCAATTGCGCAAATGAGCATCCCCATATATGGCTTTATATATTGCATTACTTTTAACATCTTTTCTCCTACCTAGATACTCTTATCTCTGCAAGTAATCCTAATTTAATATCCTCTGAATGATCGATTGAAATGTTGACAACAAAATTTGAAAGTTCTCCCGTTTTAATTGCCTGATTTGAAATCTTGGAAACTTTTCCTGGAGCCATCCTATCTAATGGGTTGATATACACCTCAACTTCTTCATCTAGGATAAATTGGTTGATTTCAAACTGATCCACTTTGATTGGAAGAATTAAACTATCGTAATCCACAACATCCATAATCTTCGTTCCAGTTGTGATGGTACTATGCTCTTTCACCCATATGTCGGTCACCACACCTGAGATATCTGCTGTTATCCTTCTTTTATTGATGCCTGTTTGCGCGGCATCATATCCCGCTTTTGCTTGATCATACTGCGCCTTCGCCGCAGCGATATTTTGTGAAGCCAACAGGTTTGACATTTCATAGGCTGATTTTGCCGTCTCATATTGTCCTCTAATATTTGTAAAGGCTGTGGTTGCCTGCTCAAGGTCACTTTGCGAAATAGCCCCTGTATCAAAAAGCGCTTTCATTCTTTCTAAATTTACACTGGCATCATTGTAGGACGCCTTCGCTGTTTCATAGGACGCTTTTGTCTGAACCACTGTTTGTGTCTGTCCCGTTGTTCTGGCTTTTTCATAATTAATACGAGCCAGTTCTACCCCCGCTGCTGCTTGAGCAAGTGTAGCCGCTACATCACTGTCATCTAACAAATAAAGCAACTCCCCTTTTTTTACATAATCTCCCTCTTCCACATAAAACTTTTTGATCGAAAGCCCGTTGGTAGATACGCAATTTTGTTTGCTGTCTGCGTCAATATTTCCGCTATATGTGTAATAAAGGGACTCTTCTTTATTCTGAAACGTTCCTTCCGCCTTTGTAACTGAGTTTAGACTCAAAAAAATGGTAGTGCCAATTAAAATGCCAAATGCCACGACGATTCCTATTATTGCATATTTTTTATTCATGTAAAACTTCCTCCTTCACTTCCATTATGATATGTGTCAAATGCGAAATAAGTCTTGTAAATTCATTCATATTCTCCTCCCCAAACTCTTCTGCAATTCGCCCCAAAATTTGGTCAAAGTCTCTCTTTGCACTCAGGAGTCTCTCCTCCCCCTCTTTGGTGACTGTAACCATAATCTTTCTACGATCATTTGTATCAATCTCACGAAAGACATATCCTTTTTTTTCTAGCGAATTCAACATTTGAGAAATAGCTGGTTTAGAGACGTGAAGATTGGTCTGTACGGTAGCGACATTCTCTCCTTCTAAAAGTCTTCTCATCATTACGATCTCTCCAAAATTGAGTTCATGTTGAGCAGGTAATACGCATAAAATATTCTTCAACCGCATCAACGATCTGACAAACTGTTCTCTCACTAAACTATTCACATTTCACTCCTTAACATTTAATTACTTATTAGTTAAGCAATTAACTAATAAGTAATATATCACTTTTTTTAAAGAATGCAAGTGGTTTAATCATTTTTTCAACTATTTGAGCCGCACCCTACTATCTTTTAAATAGGAGAAGGCAATTTATTTCCTTCAAGAACTCAAACCCAATGTAAAATCCATTCCTTCTAGTTATCCCTATTATTTGCAAATTTCTATGTTTCTATCATTTTTATATTTTATCATTCTGAAATTCACATTACAGGAATAAATGAATATTATAAATAAATACATATTTTAAGAGGAGAATACTCAAATGGCATGTTCTCAGAGATTTTATAATGGTCTGGTCTTCTCTATGACAAATGAAATAAATAACCGAGTGGTGGTCTATAGACGAGACAATGTTGGTATGTTGGAAACATTAAATTCCTATGAGACAGGGGGAAGCGGCACTGGACTCAACCAGGTTGATCCACTTAAATCACAGGGCTCTGTAATTTTATCGAACTCTGGACGTCTACTTTTTGTTGTTAATTCTGGTAGCAATAGTATCAGCAGCTTTTTTGTACTGGGAAATCGTATTATTCTGGTGGATGTGATCTCCTGCTGTGGTGTAATGCCAATTAGCCTCACCATTTTAGAAGATATTTTATACGTTTGCAATAAAGGAGATGAAAATACACCTTCCAATGTAAGTTGTTTCTGTGTTAGCCCAACTGGCTGTCTAAAACACCTTCCATGCTCTACCAGACTTTTGAGTGATGATTTTGCTGACCCTGCTTGTATCGTGGCAAGCACCAATCGTAATAAAATTATTGTAAGTGAAAAGGCAACCAACCGCTTATCTGTATTTCAAGTTCAAGAAAATGGTGCCTTATCCAGATTAGTCGCAAACACCTCCAATGGAGAAATTCCTTTTGGACTATCTGCAAATTTCAATGGCTTACTCTTTAGCTGTGAAGCCGGCCCCAATGCGCTATCTTCCTATTTAATCGGGCGAAACAACTCTCTGTTCACTATTAGTGATTCTGTACCAAGCGGTCAAAATGCAACCTGCTGGGTCTCGGTCAACCCATTCACTTTTTCGGCTTACACTTCCAACACCGGAAGCGGCACAGTTAGCATCTACGAAATCAACCGTGATGGGACACTTGAACTTGTAAGAAGCTTACTCAGTACAAGAAGTGGTCTCTCTGCTCCGATCGATAACTGCGTTGATAAATGTGGTCAAAATCTCTATGTGTTAAATGGAAACGAGGGCAGCATTAGTTGCTTTAAGATTGAAGAAAACGGCAATCTTTTATTACTACAAGTATTAGAAGACGCAGATTTACCAGTAATCGGTGCCCAAGGCATTGCAGCGCTTTAATGCATTTAAAAAGAGCATTTTAAATGCTCTTTTTAATATCTGTAACTTTGTTTTTTCTTGATTCCAATATTTAGCAAAAATCCAATTGCCATCATATTCATAAGGAAGGAGCTTCCCCCATAACTTATAAATGGTAAAGTCAAACCAGTATTTGGCAAAATCCCCGTAACAACTCCCACGTTGATGAAAACCTGGAAAAAGATCATAGCGATAATTCCCGTTACGACAAGTTTAATAAATATATCATCTATATTTCTGACCAGTAGAATTCCTTTTACAATTAAGACAAAATAGATTAGCAAAATGGCACTACATCCCAGAAAGCCAACCTCTTCTGCTATGATAGAAAATATGAAGTCCGTCTGAGGTTCCGGCAAATACTTGGCTTTATTTAATATCCCTTGATAGATTCCCTTTCCATAAAGTCTCCCCGATCCAATTGCCTGAACAGATTTTATCGTCTGATAAGCCTCTTTGTTGGCATAGTCCCCTGGAGAAAGTGCCGCAAGGATTCTGATCTTTTGATAGTCCTCAAGCAGTTTTTGATCTGGCCGCTTTATATACCATAAAAATCCCAGGAGTACTGGTATTAGCAAAGCCAACCCCCACAAAATGTACCGATAATCCAATCTTGCTACAAAAAGCTGTGCCAAAAAGATGAGTACGAATACGATGCTAGTCGATAGGTTTGGCTGCTTTAATATAAATATGATTGGTAAAAACACGAGCGCAATATTCATAAGTAGATAGATGGGGTTATTGATGTTGTCATCCTGTAAAGATAAAAATGCAGCCATACAAAAAATCATAATCAGCTTTGCAAACTCTGATGGCTGAAAGTTAAAGGGACCTATCCTCATCCACCTCACCGCGCCATTTACTTCATATCCAAATATAAGAACCGCAATAAGAAGCGTGATGTTCAAAATATACATTGCAATTGCTAAAATATTTCTTAGGTTCTCGTCAATCATATTGAAATTAAAAAGGGCGATGATAAACATAGAAGCAAATCCAAATACCATCCATACTGCCTGAACAATAATCTTAGAGTAATCTCCACTAATATTCGCTCCTGTCGCGCTACTAATCGCAATCAAGCCAATAATACTCAGCAAAAAAACCAACACAATTATTGTTTTATCAATATTTTTCAATCTTTGTTTCGAACTCACTCTTCATACCCCTTATGCCCTTAAAAATATTATTGAATATTTTCCCTGTTTTATTCTATTTCTTTCTTTTTGTTTTTATTTCCTTTTTTGCTTTTACTTTTTTCATGAGATTTTACCTCTTCAGTTTTCACTCCTATTTCCTTCTCCAGAGCTTTCTCTTCTACTTTTTCTTCAACCTTTTCCTCTGCCACTACAACTTCCTCTGCTTTTTTTGGTTCTTCCTTCGGTTTTTCCTCTGTCTTACTTTCAATAGGTTTTCTCAAATTCTTAATCGGAATGTTGGCGTAGAAAGCTGGCACATCTGATTGACTGTCTGATTCCGACTTCACTGTACCAAACTTGATATCCAAGTTATCCATATCAATTTCCATATATTTCGATAAAACATCCATAATCTCTTTTCTTATTTTCTCAAGCAAATCTCCAGAGCAGTTTGTTCTATCATGCACCAACACCAACTTTAGTCTTTCCTTTGCAGCATTTCCCGAAGCCACCTTTTTTGGTCTGAAAAAACTGAGTATATCAAACATCATCCGTACCCCCTTCTAATCTTTTGTAAAAAATCTTTTTATTCTATAAAACAAACCATTTGACTTTTCTAAATCAAGTAGAGGTACATCATTACCGATTATTCTACTTACAATGTTTCTATAAGCTTGTCCCGCAATATATTTTTTACTCAAAACGATTGGTTCTCCCTGGTTTGTGGTGACCACAATTCCTTCATCATCTGGCACAATTCCAAGTATGTCAATAGAGAGGATCTCCATCACATCTTCGATTGACATCATGTCCTTTCTCTTCACCATATCCATCCGAATTCGATTCAAAATCAAGGTTGGATTATGTAACTCACTCGCCTCAAGAAGTCCGATGATTCTATCTGCATCGCGCACAGCGGAGACTTCAGGCGTTGTCACCACAACTGCTCGATCCGCTCCAGCAATCGCATTCTTAAATCCTTGTTCGATACCCGCAGGGCAATCTATAATAATAAAGTCGAACTCACTTTTTAAATCACTACATAATTTCTTCATTTGTTCGGGTGATACGGCTGTCTTATCTTTTGTTTGGGCGGAAGGAAGTAAATATAGGTTTTGGCTTCTTTTATCTCTGATCAATGCTTGCTTTAGTTTGCATCGTTCATCTACAACATCCACTAGGTCGTATACGATTCTATTTTCAAGTCCCATAACAACATCCAGATTTCTAAGACCGATGTCTGCATCAATCATAACAACTTTTTTTCCAATCTGCGCAAGACCCATACCGATGTTCGCAGCTGTTGTGGTTTTACCTACCCCTCCCTTTCCAGATGTAATTACGATTACTTCACCCATTTAATTGCCTCCTAAATATAATTATATATTTTAACTAATGATATCAAATAATAATCAAAAAGTCACTAAAAAAATATTAAATTTTCATTTAATATTTTTATCCAGATAAATTGTACCATTTGAAACAAAATATTGCATTTACATCCTTTTTTGCTTTTTTTCTCCCACCACTCCTTTATAGAAGATCTTTTCGGTCGAAACCCCCTCATTTTCTATCTTTTCCTCCCGCTTTGTAAACTTTTTTTGAAACCATTCTTGCAACCAGGGTGGAATGATAAAGTCAAATAGCTCTTTTACTTTATCGAGCCATATGTCCCAAGAGGTCTTTTCTTGACTAAACGTTTTAATCTTATGACTTTTCATATCATAACATTTTTTGCTATTATATATTGTTTT
>JAVBPT010000051.1:0-39140 GCA_031549455.1 Eubacteriales bacterium | reverse complement strand
ATTGAATTTCATACTCTTCAATATGGATGGACGTAAATACGTCATCTTGAACAAGACGCTCACTTACTAAAATAGCATCTTCATAATTATATCCCTCCCAGGTCATAAATGCGATGAGCGGATTTTTACCAAGCGCCATCTCGCCATTACGTGTGGAAGGTCCATCCGCAATAATTTCTCCGGCTTTTACCTTTTGCCCAATATCCACAATACATCTTTGATTAATGCAAGTGGTGGTATTGCTTCTTTTATATTTTCTTAATCGGTATGTATCAAGCTCTCCCTTTGAGGTTTCTATAACAATCTGGTCTGCTTCCACCTTCTTAACTGTCCCTGCTCTTTCAGCGATAATAACAATCCCTGAATTGGTTGCAGCCTTGTACTCAATTCCCGTTCCCACAACTGCAGCTGCAGGCTTAAGAAGAGGTACTGATTGACGTTGCATGTTTGACCCCATCAGTGCACGGTTCGCGTCATCATTTTCAAGGAATGGAATCATTCCCGTCGCGATCGAAACCATCTGAAGCGGTGAAACTTCCATCAGATCAATCTCCTGTTTTTCTACCTCGATAATGTCATCTTTATGTCTGCCCGTTACCTTCTTGTTTACAAATCTTCCTTTTTCATCAAGTGGTTCATTTGCTTGAGCCACATTGTATAATTCTTCCTCATCCGCTGTAAAGTACCTACATTCATCGGTCACAATTGGTTCTTTCCCAGTCTTATTCACGATTCGATATGGTGTTTCAAGAAACCCATATTCGTTTACTCTCGAATAAGCGGAAAGCGAGTTAATCAACCCAATGTTTGGTCCTTCTGGCGTTTCAATAGGACACATTCTCCCGAAATGAGTATAGTGTACGTCACGCACCTCAAATCCTGCTCTTTCTCTTGAGAGACCCCCTGGCCCGAGCGCTGAAAGTTTTCTCTTATGTGTTAGCTCGTCTAGCGGATTGTCCTGCTGCATGAATTGTGAAAGTTGTGAGGTACCAAAGAATTCTTTTATAGCTGAAATAACAGGTCTTGTATTCATTAGTACCTGTGGTGTAATCATATCCACATTTTGAAGGTTCATTCTTTCTCTTACAACCTTTTCCATCCGGGTAAGCCCAATACGGAATTGATTTTGAAGAAGCTCTCCGACACATTTAATTCTTCTATTTCCTAAGTGGTCAATGTCATCTGCACTTCCAATTCCATACTCAATATTTAAAGCATAATTAACTGATGCGAGCAAGTCATCAATGGTCACGTTCTTAGGAAGTAACTTTTTCATATTCTTTTTAACGATCTTTTTAAGATCTTCTTCACTTGTTGCGGTTTCCATTAATTCTTTCAACACTGGTAAGTAAACCCTCTCATGAATATCTAGTTTACTAAAATCACGGCCTGTATATTTATTGATGTCTACCATACTGTTGCCAATAATTTTGTATTCTTTCCCTTCAGCGTTGATATAAAGAATATGTATTCCGGCATCTTGTATATTGTCTGCGTCTTCTTTCGATAATTTGGTTTTTGCTTTATATAAAATTTCTCCTGTTTCTTCATCAATTACATCACGTGCGAGTTCCCTACCAAAAATACGATTGGCAAAAGAAAGCTTCTTATTGAACTTATATCGACCCACTTTTGAAAGATCATATCTCCTGTCATCAAACATCATATTGTTAAATAAGTTTTCAGCACTGTCTAGTGTAGGAGGCTCTCCTGGTCGAAGTTTTTTATAAATTTCAATCATCGCCTCTTCATAGTTTTTGGAAACATCCTTCTCAATGGTTGCAAGAATCTTTGGATCTTCTCCAAAGAGTTCAAGTATTTGTTCATCAGAAGAAACACCAATCGCTCTGATCAAACAGGTAACTGGTATTTTCCTTGTTCGGTCTACCCGAACATAAAAAACGTCCTTTGAATCGGTTTCATATTCTACCCACGCCCCTCTATTTGGCATCAGAGTACAACTGATAAGTGGCTTTCCTGTTTTATCATAATCAATACCATAGTAAATTCCCGGTGAACGCACAAGTTGACTAACCACAACTCTTTCTGCTCCATTGATAATAAAAGAACCGCTTTTGGTCATAATCGGCATATTCCCTACGAAAACTTCTTGTTCCTTAATTTCTTGTGTCTCTTTATTAATGAGCCGAACCTTCAATTTTAATGGAGCTGAGTAGGTAGCATCTCTTTCTTTACACTCTTCTTCGTCATACTTTGCCTCTTTGGACAACTCATAATCTAGAAATTCTAGGATCAGATTGCCATTGAAGTCTATGATTGGCGAAATATCATCGAGCACTTCGCGAAGACCAACTTCAACGAACCATTTGTAGGAATCCTTTTGCATCTCTAAAAGATCTGGTAATTCCATAATATTTTCTTTTTTGGCATAAGAAAATCGGGTTACATTACCAAATTTAGCTAATTTGATAGGACTTTTAGACATTATAACCTCCACTCAATTATTTGATTAAAGCCTGTATTTAAAACAAAAATCGCTCACTTTTTGTAAGTTTTTTCTGTTACTCGTACAAAAACCCATATTAAGTATTTAAATATGATATCACACTTAAAAAAAGCCGTCAATAGCTTTTTCAAACTTTTTCTATTTTAAAAACATCTAAGCCATGCTCATTTCATGACTTGAGGATTCCGGTATAATGGATTTGATATGTGTTCCAGAATTAAAATTAATACATTTTTTGGCCCTGTCCATATCTAGCTTTCTGTCATATCGCCTTCTGAACTCATTTTCTTCCAGGATATACATATCCTTTAGTTCCCCATAAGCCATCGAATCCAGTGTTGATTTGGTTACTTTGTAACTCATTTTAAGCTCTTCCAGACGGTTTGCGATCTCTGTCACAATAATCTGATGAATTGGAACTGTATCATCAATAATTCCATTCATATCCACATGCTCATTCATATCATACTCTCGTATCCAGCCTGTAGCCGCAAAGATTTCCTCGTAATAGTAAATACTTTCTGTGTTGTCAATCTTTTTTGTGATCGCTTTGTTGGTTTCCATAAGCACAATCGTTAGAGAATTGAGAATAATAGAAGACATTTGGGTCACAATGTCATCTTTCTCAATTTCGTCCATGTTATCAAGCTCTTTGATGCTCTCATACAGATCTTTTGCAAGATTGTTTAAAAATGTCGGGTCTGCTTCTTTTAGAAGATCTTTTACAAAAGCCAAACACTTTGTGAGAAGCTGCTGCCTCTCCGGTGTGATTTTATTTAATGTATCGGTATTGTCTGCCACGATCATTTGATTCACTTTTTGCTCTACCGTCATACTATTTACATAAAGAATTGTATTTATGTACGTCAATTTTTCTTGAGCTATGGCTTGTTCTTCAAGAAGTTCCGCTTTTATAATGAGTGCCTTAATCTTTTCTTCACAGGCCTCAATCTCATGAATCACATTCATATAGTCCTGGGTTTTTCTAATAAGATCATTCAAAATGCTGATCTCTTCTCCAGATTGCTTTTTAGACATCACAAACTGAACCTTTTCCCAAAAAGTCTTTGCTTTATCGGCATCATCTCTAAGCCCTGCCATTTTCTCATTCACTCTTACCAAATAGTCCCCTTGTCCTACAAGAAAGCGATCTTTTTGTGTGCAAACTTTTAATTGCAGCTCTGCAATGTTCTTAAGGGTTGTTCTATACAATTCCATTTTTCTCATTTTAACTCTCCCAGTCCTTTTCATAAAACTCTCAATTACTGTATGCAAAAATATAAAGTTCCTTCTTCTATAAATTTGCCAAAACACGAATCGCGTCTTTTTGAATAATCACATTTGAAAACTCTTTTATATGATAAACTAAGATCTCGTTTTCAGAATAAAGTCTCTTTCCGTATTCATCCAAAACATGTTCAACATTTTTTCTTTTTTGTAGATACGGTTTTTCTAAATAAATAACAAGTATATAGTTTCCTTCATATTTGTATAACTCACTATTGTGACTAGTGTCTTTCAATTTATATGACACATTGGTCACATCATCCAGACAACCAAACGAATAGATTAGCGCAGACTTTTCTGTGAAAATATTGGTTTTTAAGATTTTATTCTTCTCTGCCTTCCCGCTAACCAACGTATTAATCTTTTCTTGATTTTTGAGTTGCTTCAAGAATTGGAAGTCTTTATTTTGCCCATCTTGATAGGGAACGGGGTTGGCCACCTTCGTTATAATAATCATGATACTTGTTTTGGAAACAGGCACCGCTTCAATCATAACAGGAGTGTCGTCTTCATTAAAGTCATAATCCCTACTTGCTGTTTCTACGATATCTTGAAATAATTCTTGAGTCTTGATAGAACCATATGCTAAATCTGCAATATCTAAATTTCTTTGTTCTAAATCTGATTTACCTAAAATAAATTTCATCTGCAAGTCATTTATTTTCTCAATCTTCATTGAAACTGCCTCCTTGTTATTTTAAAGTAGAATCCTTTCCACTTGTTTCTTATATCTATTATACACTAGGTTCACTTACAAAGTAAACAGGTATGTTTTGACATATTTGCATATCTACATTCTAAAGGTATTTTTTCAAAAAGCAAGTATTTTTTTATTTTTCACTTTACTTTCTTTTTTTTCCTTGTATACTTTAGTCAATACTTTTTTGGAGGATGCATGCTAAATACAAGGGCGTCAGGAGTACTTGCCCACATTACATCTTTCGACACGAAATATGGCATTGGCGACCTGGGGAACGTAAGCCAAAACTTTATCGCATTTTTGAAAAAGGCGGGTATGAATTATTGGCAAGTATTGCCTTTAAATCCTATTTTTTTAGATCCATCCCCCTATGCTTCTATTTCTTCACTAGGTTTTAATTTCTTTCTAATTGATCTAGACGCTCTGATCAAAATGTCACTTTTAAATGAAGATATTCCGACGGTATATACATCGGATGATCTAATTGATTTCAATAAGATATTTTCATATAAAAAATTGATGCTCAGAAAAGCTTTCGATAATTTGAATGAGAAAACAAATCCAGAGCTTCATCATGAATTCATGGAGTATATAAAGGAAAACGAAGAATGGTTGCATGATTTTGCGCTATTTATATCTCTAAAAGAACATTTCATGTACAAGAGATTAAATGATCGAAAGAACGGCGATTTTAAAGATTTAGAAACTTTTAAAGAAATGTATAAAGATAAATTAAACGAAGACGACTTAGAAAAATACTATTACGGCGCTACTTTCTTTTCTTGGGACGATCGATTAAAATATCGTGTTCCGGAAACACTCAACAATTTCTCGGAACTTCTCGATAAATCGATCCTGTTTTATAAGTTTACCCAATTCATCTTCAAAAAACAATGGGATGAACTAAAAGAAGTAGCCAAAGAAAATGGGATCAAGATCATTGGCGATCTCCCGATCTTTGTAAATTATGATAGTGTAGATACATGGGTGAACCCAAAGTTATTTTGTCTGGATGAAGATCTTCTTCCAATAAAAGTAGCAGGCGTTCCTCCAGATTATTTCCAAGAAACAGGGCAGTTATGGGGAAACCCATTATATGATTGGGACATTCATAAACAATCTGGCTTTAAGTGGTGGAAAACGCGCTTCAAGCACCTTTTTGATCTCGTGGATGTGGTTCGGATTGATCATTTTAGAGGATTTGATGAATATTGGGCTGTGTCTTTTGGAAGCCCAAATGCGATCGAAGGCGTATGGGAAAAGGGCCCAAAACTCGAGTTTTTTAATGAGGTTTTTGCAGGTGAGGACTTTTCCATCATCGCTGAGGATTTAGGAATCATCACCGATAACGTGGTTGCACTTCGAATGAGTCTAGGGTATCCCGGTATGTTTGTGTCCCACTTTCATCTAATGGATAAAGAAAAAGAGGACTTATTGGTACTTGAACAAAATGCCGTCATCTACACGGGCACACATGATAATCAAACCAGCGTGTCTTGGTTTGATGAACTAGAAGAGGAAGAAAAAGAAAAGATTGCAGCCCTAATCGATAAGAAACCACAAGACTTTGATAACTTTGATCTCATTAAAATTTGTATGAGTACCAATATAAACACCTTTATGGTTCCGGTTCAGGATCTTCTTGAATTAGATGATAACGCCAGAATGAACATTCCCGGAACTGCTATAGGCAATTGGAGATTTAAATTTAAAGCCGAGTCGTTGACAGAGGATTTGGCAAGGAAACTGTACCGTTTGAATGAAAAATATAATCGATTATAAAAAGAGTTCGTATGAACTCTTGTTTAAATTTATCCTCTATTTACAATCGTTCCCGATATCTTTCCATCTGAGTGATTGATAATACTATTCTCCTCATTAAGATCGAATACTAAAATCTCTTTCATTCCCGCCTCCATGCACATGGCTACCGCCGCCAGATCCATCACCTGAAGTCCATTAGCAAGCACTTCTTGATAGGTGATGGTATCGTATTTCTTTGCATCTTCAAACTTTCTAGGATCTTTATCATACACCCCATCGATATTCTTAGCGAGTAACAAAACATCTGCATCGATCTTCAGCGCATTGAGTACCGCGCCTGTATCCGTTGTCAAGAAAGGTTGCCCCGTTCCACCGGCAAATACCAGAATTTCCTTATTACTTAAATATTCTGTTACCTTTACCTTTTCAAATTCTTCCACAATACCTGTAATACTAAACGGTGTAATGACTCTCGCATTTAGTCCCATGTTCCGTAAGGTCTGTTCCATATAAATTCCATTTAATACGGTGGCGAGAATACCCATTTGATGCGCGCGTGCAAGGTTTAACTCCGGATGTTCATCCCCTCTCCATATGTTCCCTGCCCCAATCACAAGACCGATCTCCATGCCCCTTTCGGACAATGTTTTGATCTGTACCGCGATCTTCTGAGCGTTTTCAATATTAAAGCCAAATCTCTTTTCTCCTGCGAGCGCTTCTCCACTAATCTTAATGAGTATTCTTTTGTACATCCTTCCCTCCAAACTTTTTACTTAAACTTTTGTGGCTTGATTATACTCTTTTTTTAATTTTTGTCCATCTACTTTACAAAAAAAATAGGCCAAGGCCTATTTATTATTCATTTGTTTTGCAACTTCTTCTGCAAAATCTTCTTGCTTCTTTTCAATGCCTTCGCCCGCTTCATATCGCACAAAAGATTTAATACCAATCTTCTCGCCTGATGCTTTGGAAGCCTCTTCTAAATATTTAGAAACGGTTTTATCTGGATCTTTAATATAGCTTTGTTCTAATAGACAAACCTCTTTTAGTTGTTTTGTAAGTTTCCCCTCAACCATTTTCTTTAAAATATCTTCTGGCTTTCCTTTATTTGACTCATCTTCTTTCATTGTAGCGAGAATAATCTCTTTTTCCTTTTCAATATATGAGTTTGGAACATCCTCTTTTGAAACAAAAAGAGGAGAAATCGCTGCAACTTGCATCGCAACATTTCTGAGTATTTCTTTCACTTCTACTGTTTCCTTTACGTTCTCAGCGCTCACAACCACTCCTATTTTTCCGCCATTATGTGCATAGGATGAGATCACGCCATTACTTGCATCCAATTTTTCAAACCGTCTAATACTGATTTTTTCTCCAATTGTAGCCACCTTTTCATTTACCGTATCTTCTACCGTTTTGCTACTTTCTTGCCAGTTGGACTTCAAAAATCCTTCTAGGTCCTTTGCGCTGGTTTTTAGAGCCTCATTTGCAATGTCTTGAACATAGGTTACAAAGTCAGCATTTTTAGCAACAAAATCGGTTTCTGAGTTCACCTCAACAATAGAAGCGGTTGCTCCATTAATAGAGATCCCGATCAAACCTTCTGCTGCAATCCGTCCGGATTTTTTAGCCGCCTTTGCAGCTCCTCTTTCTCGCAACCATTCAATTGCCTTTTCCATATCTCCACTGGATTCTTCAAGTGCGGTTTTACAATCAGTCATTCCCGCTCCAGTTCTTTCTCTTAATTCTTTTATATCACTTGCTGATACTGTCATATTTCCTCCTATTCTGCTTTTTCAACTACTTCTTTTTTTGCTCTTGCTTTTTTGGGTTTTTCCTCTGTTTCCTCCGCTGCCATCTCTTCTGCTTCTTCTTTCGCCTTGGTCACTCTCTTTTTAGGCTTTTCTGCCTCAACTGTTTCTTGCTCTATTTCTTCTTCGATTTCTTTAATTGCTTCACTTACTTGGCCTTCAGGCGCCTTTTCTTCTACCGTTTCTGGCATTTCATCTTTGTTCATTCCTTTTGCTTCTAAAACAGCGTCTGCAATTTTATCCACAATTAATTTAACTGCACGAATTGCATCATCATTTCCTGGTATAACATAGTCCACTTCATCCGGATCACAGTTTGTGTCTACAATGCCGATGATTGGTATATTTAACATTCTTGCTTCACTAACTGCATTCTTTTCATTCTTGGGATCCACTACAAACATAATCGATGGCATCTTCTTCATATCTTTGATTCCGCCAAGGTTTGTATTGAGCTTTTCCATTTCTTTTTTTAGCTTTGCTACTTCTTTTTTGGTAAGCATCCCAAACGTTCCGTCTTGTTCCATTTTTTCTAATTCCACTAGTCTTTTAATTCTAAGCTTAATTGTCTTATAGTTGGTTAACATTCCACCAAGCCATCGATTGCTTACATAATACATACCACTCTTTTGAGCTGCTTCTCGAATAGATTCTTGGGCTTGTTTTTTGGTTCCTACGAATAGAATGGTTCCACCTTTTTCGGCCACCCCTTTTACAACTTCGTAAGCCTCATCCATCAATTTGGATGTTTTTTGAAGATCGATGATGTAAATCCCATTTCTGGCTGTAAATATGTATTTACCCATCTTTGGGTTCCATCTTCTGGTTTGGTGCCCGAAATGAACACCTGCTTCTAGTAAACTTTTCATTGGAATAACTGACATAAAAAATCCTCCTTTTGTTATTTCCTCCGCATCCATCATTAGAAAGATAGGACCTATTCTTAGGCACACCCCATTTTCTTCCGGTCTGCGTGTGTTTTTTAAACCCCATCAGTATATCATACCAAGTCTGAAAACGCAACGCTTTTTTGTAACTTTTATTTAGATAGTATATGTGATTTCATTCATTTTATTGCAAAGAAAAAAACAGTCTCAGACTGTTTTATCATAAATGGGGGAGAGAGGGGGTTATTCGATTTTCAAGGTGCAGCGTTGAGATCGTTTTCTTGGTTTTTAGTATTTAGATGAATAGATCACCTCCACTAATTTTAACCGGAAACCGATGTTTCTCCATTGCTACTTCCAACGAGGCATTGCGCTTGACTAACATCAGCACATTTATATTTTGCCCCTTCTCTCTCCCAACTTATGCTGGAAATATTGCTGATAAGCAATTGAAAAAATAGAAATATATTAAAAATAAAAAATAAACGATTTTGTATTCTGTTTGCTCTTGATATATAGTGCATAATATATCAGACCTTTGTAAACTTGTCAACTGTTTTTTTAAAATTTTTATTTTAAAGCCGCCTCAAGCTGATCCAGATGCTCAATCGGAAACTTTCTAAGCAATTGCTTATATTGACTCTCGGTTAAACCCTCTTGTGAAGTATAAATTTTGATCTTATCTGTCACATTTGCCTTCTCAAACTTTGTCCTAACCGCATTGAACTCTTTTACATTCATTGTTTTTCCTCCATTTTAAAATCCACACTTTACTTTTTGATTTTTTATTGTTAAAATAACAAGGTCAAAGTAAATAAGGTGGGAAATATGAAACTTAAAAAATATTTAATCCTTTCTATACTGTTATTATTCTATTTTTGTTTATTGAATATTCAAATATTTGCCAAGGAACCCGAAATTGTTGCAAATAATGCCATTATATATAGTCTTGATAACGACCAAATTTTGTATCATAAGAATGAAAAACTTTCTTCTTATCCAGCTAGTATCACCAAAATTTTGACCGCACTGCTTGTAATTGAAAATGGTGATTTAGAGGACGAGCTTCAAATGAGTAGCAAAGCGCTCAATCTAGAAGAAAACAGCAGCAATATCGGAATGAAAAAAAATGAGAAAATAACGGTAAAAGATGCTTTATATGGTTTGTTGCTTGAGTCCGCAAATGAGATTGCGAATGAACTCAGCTACTACTTAGAGAAAAAACTCAATCAAAAATATGTCGACCTTGTCGGCGAAAAACTAAAAAGCTTAGGTTTGACCGATACAGCATTTAAGAATCCAAGCGGATTACATGATGGGAATCACTACACCACAGCCTATGATATGGCTGTAATTGCCAAAGAAGCCTTTTCAAATCCAACATTTAGAGAAATCATTACCAGTATTTCGTATACCATTCCACAGACCAACCTGACCGGTAGACGCGATCTGTTCTCCTCTCACAAAATGCTTTATTCTTCCTTTGAGTACTATCACAAAAGCGTTCTCGGGGGAAAAACTGGATTTACAAGTGAGGCCGGAAATACACTGGTTACCTTTGCCTCCATGAATCAGATCAATGTTGTGGTGGTGGTTTTAAAATCCAATACAAACAATGTGTATAAAGATACTTACAGACTATTAGAATATGCTTTCAAGCATTTCTCCAAAAAGATTGTCATTCAAAAAGATACCATTGTGGATGAAGTGTCGGTAATATATAAAAATGAGACATTCGATAAGGTTCGGGTGGTTTTAGATTCCGACTTTTCCCTTGTCTTGCCTGACGAGCTTGTAACCACAAATATTTTAGAAAATAAAAATAAGGACTTTGAAGTAAAAATTAGTCTCCCAAAAGAACTACACGATTCGGTGTCCCAGGGGGATTTGATTGGTACAATCAAGGTCTATCAAAATACTAAGCTGATAACCAGCGCCAATCTACTCGCACAAAATAGCGTGGAACTTCCTGCTTCCAAAACAAATATACCCATCATCCCAGCCCAAGATCAATATGCATTTTATCTGCTAAACAACGTCTTGTTTTATATCTCCCTTGCGTGTCTTGCTTTCTTATCCTATGCACTCTATATTTTAAAAAAGGAAGAAAAAAAGATTTAGCCTTACTGACCCGTACTGCCAAATCCACCTTTTCTATCCTGCTTAATCCCTTCGTCTTCATCGGCCAGCAGAATCTTCTGAAAGATTGCTTGGCCTATTTTTTCGCCCTTTTTGATCTCCGTATCACGTGGAAAGAAGTTGTAAAAACAAAAGATAAGCTCGCCATCATTCTCTTCATTTTCATAATAATCCGGATCAATCACCCCTACTGAGTTGGCCATGATCAAGCCTTTTTTAAGTGGACCGCTGGAGCGATTAAATAAGTATAACACCTCATCCTTTGGATAGTATGCCTTAATGCCCGTATGTACTTTATGTGGTTTGATTTCAGAAAATTCCTCCGAACCGGAAAGAAAAGCCTTTACATTTGAAAACACGCCCCCCCAGATAGAAGGGATAATGAGGTCTTCTATGGCTCGAAAATCGTAGCCAGCAGAATGGGTCGTTGATCTTTTTGGTAATTCGACCTCATCTGCATCATATTTTTTACATACCTTAAATCCTCTCATGCTTTCCCCCTCATCGTAAAATCAATCTCTCTGTTGAGTACATTTACATTCTCCACAACCACACAAACCTCATCTCCTAATGAAAAGACATGTCCACTCTCTTCTCCAACTAATGAATGCCTTAGCTCATTATAAATATAGTAATCCTCAAGGGAAGACAATCGCACCAGACCTTCTACTGTATTTTCTAGTTCAACGTAGAAACCCCAACTGGTTACGCCCGAGATGGTGCCCGTAAACTCTTTTCCAATAAACCTTTGCATATACTCTGCCTTTTTGTAACTTTCCACTTCCCTTTCAATCTCCTCAGCAACTCGCTCTGCCATGGAAGACTTTTCGGCAGTCTCCAGCGTTCTCTTCTTAAAAGAAGCCATTTTTTTTGAATCCAGTGCGTTCTTTATACTCTCCTTTATAATTCGATGAATCTGTAAGTCCGGATACCTTCTAATAGGAGAGGTAAAGTGGCAGTAGTACCTTGCGGCAAGACCAAAATGTCCCTCGTTGATCGAAGAATATCTAGCCTGTTTCATGGAGCGTAACATCATCCTCGAAATAATTGCCTCTTCTTTTGAGCCCTGAACCTCTTTTAATAATCTTTGCAAATCCTCTGTTTTGATATGACTTGCATCCAAAGGCTTATAATCTAATCCCTTCACAAACTTTGACAATTCATCTATTTTGAGTTCATCCGGTTTCTCATGGATCCTATAAACAAAGGGAAGTCCCTTCTTGGAAAAGTCTTCTGCAATGGTTTCATTGCATATCAGCATAAATTCCTCAATGATTTGAGTGGCGGTATTTCGCTCATATCGGAGCACCTCTTTTGCCTTTCCCTCGTCATCCAGATAAATTTTACATTCTGCTGTTACAAATTCTACACTTCCTCTTCGTTCTCTTCTATGATACAAAATCTTAGACAGCTCTTCCATGATATGACACATCGGGATATAGTCTTTATATACTTCCATTCGGGACGTTTCCCCCTCTAGCACTTCTTTTACAATGTTGTAGCTGAGCCTCTTGCTAACACAGATCACGGAACACGCAATTTCATAGTTCTCTACCTGGCCATCAAGATTGATCTCCATAATACAACTTAAGGCAAGCCTGTCCACCCCTTCGTTGAGCGAACAAATCCCGTTCGAGAGTTGGTGTGGCAACATCGGAATCACCCGGTCCACTAGGTAAATGCTCGTCCCTCTTTTTAATGCTTCCTTATCCAGATTGCTTTTTTCGGATACATAGTGCGTCACATCCGCGATGTGTACACCCAGCCTAAAATTGCCGTTTGAAAGTTTTACAATTGAGATCGCATCATCAATATCCTTAGTATCTTCTCCATCGATGGTTACGATGACTTCGCCCCTTAAATCCTTTCTCCCTTTTTTTTCGTCTTCACTCACCTCATCTTTTATCCCTTTGAGTTCAACCAAAACAGGGTTTGGAAAGTCAATCGGCACATCATACTCTTTTACAATCGAGAGAATGTCCACACCCGGATCATCCTTGTGCCCGATAATTTCTAAAATTTCTCCCTCCGGATTTCCGCTTTCCGGAAATTTAATGATTTTCACAACCACTTTCTGCCCGCTTACCGCTCCTTTGCTAAGCCTTCCCGGAATATAAATATCCTCAAAAATCTTTTTATTATCTGCGATTACGAATCCAAAATTTTTACTCTTTTCATAGATCCCAACGATCTTATTGATCCCTCTCTCCAGGATCTCCACAACCTCTCCCTCCGCAAGGCGATCCCTTTCCTCAGCTCTCCTAATCTTACAAAGTACTTTGTCCTTATCAAAAGCGCCCCCGGTAGAGGAGGATGGGATAAAGAGATCGCGTGCTCCATTTTCCATTCGCACAAATCCATACCCTCGTTCATTAGGTGAAAATGTACCCACAATCATATTTTCTTTTGTGGGACTGCTATATCCTCTGCCCGTCTTCACCGCTTTCCCTACTTGCCGAAGCTCATCCAGAAGGCTTCCAACAAGCTCTTTTTCTTCTCCTCTGGCCCGCACTCTTTCACATATTTTTTTATACTGAATGGGTAAATTAGTGGGATCCAAAAAAATCTTCTCTAATTCCATCTGTATTTCTTTTCTTCTTTTCATTCTTTCCTCTTTCCAAAACCAATCTTGAGCAATTTGCCTGTATTCATCCACATGGCACATAGTCCCCTCGGTATAAAAACAAGCTCCATCCTTTGGACGTTTTCCTCTTTCCTGTCGTATAGAATCCCCATATCCCTTTCAAGCGGAATATAAATATACTCATCCTCCATCTTGCATAAAGCGTCCGTTTTTATTTCCTCTATAGAAAAATAGTGGGTTTTGAGTTTCTTTTTCTTTACCACTACCTTTTTCTTTAGGTCAATCACATCCAATGCTTTATCAAGGTGAAGCGCTCTCATTCTTCCGTCAAGATCTGGACGGTTATAATCATAGATTCTGTAAGTCACATCGCTATTCTGCTGTACCTCCAGTATTTTCATTCCACGAGGAAGTGCATGCACCATCCCAGGCTCAATCTGCACCAGATCCCCCTTTTCTACCTTGACTTGATTTAAATATTTTTCCAGGTCAGCCGTTTCATTTTTCAAAAGTGAGCAATAATTTTCTTCTGTTACTTTTTCGTTAAACGACAGGATCAGCTCTTTTCCTTCTTTATTCTCTAACACATACCAAGCCTCCGTTTTTCCAATAGACTTTTCATGAATCATTGCGTAGGCATCATCCGGATGCACCTGTACAGATAGCCTGTCATCTGTCACAATATATTTAATCAAAAGGGGAAAGTCTTGCGTCGTGGCATCCATAAAAATCTCTTCTTTGTACTTTTGATAAAAGGCGCCTAGTTTCATTCCCTTGTAACTGCCATTTGCAATAATGCTTTGCCTTTTGTTGTCCGATAGAAGCCATATCTCTCCGATTTTCTTATGAGCGCTTCCATCCACTTGGATATTCAAATCTTTTTTAATATTTTCTACTCCCCATATCACCTCTTTTGATATTGGCACAAATTTGATTGGATACTTTTCCGTATGAACCTCCAATAGTTTTGCTATTGGTAGATACTATTCGGTGGCATCACATATTATACAATTATTTTGGTGATCTTGTCTACGAGTTCTTCCCCTTCTTTTGAGCTCAACAAAACCTCCTCGTTCATCCCGGTCTGTTTCATCATCTTAACCACATCATATAAGGCGTCTATATCCTTATCCTGAAAACCCTCTTCAAGGATCAGGTCTTTCATTACCCTCTCCTCAATCTCCTCTCTCGTATAACTCTCCTGGTCATTCGTTCCCCTTTTCTTATTAGACATAAGGTTTAAAATCTCAATATAGAGGATGCTAAATTCTTTTTGTAATCTCTCCTTTAGCTCTCCAATGTGAATCTGTGTTCCCCCCTCCTTTAACTCACCCCTTAGTTTTAGCTGAAGCACCATTTCTTTTTCATTCTCTTTCACATTTTTTTTGACAGCCTCAACGATGTACTCGGTCGCCCCATCTAGATTGTTCACCACAGAGAGATCGATTGTGAGATTATAAGTAGGTCTTTTTAGTGTGGCTTTATGCTCTGCTCTCACTTTTTTGGTTTTCTCGTCAATCGTAACAAAGTAAAAGCCCTTCTCCTCCTCTTTTTGTGGTATTCTCACATTTTCCAGGGAGCCCGGATTATAATATTTATTTTCCTCGCTTTGGTATCGATTGTGGATGTGCCCTAATGCAATATAGTCACTCATATCAAAAAGTTCTTTGGCATCCTCTTCCCGCAGCCCCGCCATACCCTCTGTTACAAAACGGTCAATGCCAGTATGCAGAATGGTGATCAAAATTTTATCGGTTTTTTTCATAGAGCTCGTCACCTGATTAATATAGCTTTTACTAGTAACTCCTGGGTAGCCTAACCCATATAAAACATATTGATCCGTTTCATAAATACAACCTGTTTTGGTTAACTCATCCCATCTATTTAAACTCGTTCCATCTGGTTTCAGTAAGATAATGCTTCCCCGTTGTGACAAAAACTCAAGCCATGAATATTTATGAAGGATGGTAGAGCTATCATGGTTTCCCTCAATCACATAGACGGGAATCTTTGCATCGTTCAATGGTTTGATTGCCTCCATCGCCTGTTCTAATGTCTTTGCATTTAAAACCTTCTTATCAAAGAGGTCTCCTGCTATAATAAAAAAATCCACCCGATTAGAGACTGCGAAATTCACCGCCTCGCAGAAGGCAACCTTCATATCATCCATTTTCTCTTCCACGCTATAAGGATTTGCCCCCAGATGAATGTCCGAACAATGTACAAATTTTATCATTTAAACTCACTTTCCTACTTTATTTGAATATTATTTTTGAGCATTACGTCATGGGCGCCGCCCTCAATAATACTGGTATTGGACACCACTGTGATTCTCGCTTTTTGCTGCAATTCTTCGATGCTCCTAGACCCGCAGTTGCACATCGTGGATTTGATCTTATAGATCGTTTGGTCCATATTGTCTTTAAGTTTTCCCGCATAAGGCACATAGGAATCAACCCCTTCTTCAAATTGGAGTTTGCTGTTGGTTCCTGCGTCATACCTTTGCCAGTTTTTTGCCCTATTTGAGCCTTCTCCCCAGTACTCCTTATAAAAGCTATTGTTTACAACCACTTTATCGGTTGGGCTCTCATCAAATCTTGCAAAGTATCTTCCAAGCATCAAGAAGTCGGCTCCCATTGCAAGTGCAAGCACCATATGGTAGTCATGGACGATTCCACCGTCTGAACAAATCGGTATATAGGTTTTGGTCTCCTTAAAATATTGATCTCTTGCGGCCGCCACCTCAACCACCGCACTCGCCTGTCCCCTTCCAATTCCTTTTTGCTCCCTCGTAATACAGATTGAGCCCCCTCCAATTCCGACCTTTACAAAGTCTGCCCCTGCTTTTGCAAGGTATAAGAAGGCCTCTTCATCCACCACGTTTCCTGCACCAATCTTTACCGTTTCTCCATATTTTTTCCGTACAAATTCGATGACCTCTTTTTGCCATACAGAGTAACCATCAGACGAATCGATACAAAGGACATCTGCTCCCGCTTCCACGAGTGCAGGGATCCTCTCCTTATAATCTCTTGTATTCACCGATGCACCAACTAGAAAACTTTTTTTCTCATCCATTAAAGAATCCGGATTTTCTTTATGATCCTCATAATCTCTTCTGAAAACAAGATACTTCAGGTTCCCCTCCTTGCCAATGATAGGCAGTGTGCTGATCTTATTCTCCCAGATGATGTCATTGGCCTCATCCAGTGTAACCTCTTCGCCCGCTGTTACAAGTTTCAAGAGGGGCGTCATGATCTTTTCCACTGATAATTCCATTGGATCTCTGGACAATCTGTAGTCCTTTTTGGTGATCAATCCCAATAACTTTCCATCACTTTTGCCATTGTCTGTAACCGCTACGCTGCTGTGACCTGTTCTTTTTGTGACCTCCAGTACGTCTTTTAGAGTTTGTTTGACCGACACATTTGAATCGCTCACCACAAACCCCGATTTATATTTTTTGATATTCCGAATCATTTGCGCTTGGTCCTCGATCGTTTGAGAACAATAGATAAAGGAAATCCCTCCTGATCGTGCTAATGCCACCGACATCTTTTCACCCGAAACAGATTGCATGGCTGCTGAGGTAAAAGGAATATTCAGATACATACTCGGCTCTTCCTTTTCCTTAAACTTTACAAGAGGTGTTCTTAAATGCACCTTATCTGGTGTGCACTCACCTGTTGTTAAATTCGGCAACAATAAAAATTCACTAAATGTTTTCGATGGTTCTAGTATTAGCTTTGACATGAGGTCCTCCTTTTATTTCTATTTTTTAAAAAGGAATACTGCTTTGCATGGTATTCCCCTTGTTTCCTTAAATATTAAATGTGCCCTCTATTGGCTCTATGTATATTTTGTTGTGTACAAGACGCGCCTTATGTGGCTTTTCAATTCGTTCATCGCTCGCTTCCTCATCTGGAGATCTTGCGATCACATCCGCGATTCGAAGCTGCATTGGATTCATATCAAAAGCAATGATATAAGCGTTTGGATTTTTACACCCCGCTTGCGCAATTCCTTTGAGCCTCCCAACCACAACCAGGTTGCCGCCCGAGATCACTTCCGCCCCCGGATTAACATCTCCAAAAATCACAATACTTCCCTCATACTTTAAGACTTGTCCTGACCGAAGTGTAGCATGATAAAATAAGGTATTATCATAATCTTTTTTATCCTTATCCTCATCATGATGATCACGAAGATCCAGGAACTTTTCTGTTGTAATATATTTTACATCCAGATTCATTTTTTGTTTAATTAAAAAGGTGATGGCATCCTCTTCTGCTTCCGAAAGTTCTCTTCCCTTTAAAAGAACACCTGCGCTCGCCCCGCCAAAGAATTCCTTGGCTTCATCCATCTTCTTTTCAAGATTTACAATCAGTTGATCAAATTTCAATGTATGATCTAGGAATATGGTTATTCCCTGTTTATTTCCTTTAAACATGATTCCACTATCTTCCATAAAACACCTTCCTACTTCATAAGTATATTATCGTTATACATTAAATCATACGAATAGTCAATAGTAAAGTAGTCATTTATAATATTTTTAGCCAGTATGGTGGCATGGGTTGAGACATAATTGTATGGGATAAAAGTCACCACTGCGATCTGTGGATCCTCATACGGAGCAAAGCCAACAAACCAAGCATGCTCTAGAACAGGGCCCTCCTGCGCCGTCCCCGTTTTGGCGGCCACGTTGATGTTAAAGTTGGTAAAGGAGCCCCTGGCGGTTCCATTTACGCCTTGCGTTACATTGAGCATTCCCTTTTTAACGGTATCAAACGTTTCCTGTTTAATATCCAACTTTGCCTCCAACTTAGGCATATTTTTAATGTTTTCATTCGAACTTCTAATCTCAATCCGATCGATC
Organism: Eubacteriales bacterium; assembly: GCA_031549455.1. Classification (GTDB taxonomy): domain Bacteria; phylum Bacillota; class Clostridia; order Lachnospirales; family JAKSVV01; genus JAVBPT01. The sequence continues at coordinate 20,622 of JAVBPT010000051.1, read as the reverse complement.
AGATACGGTGTATACCGAAGACCACTAGAAGCAATGGTGGCAACATATTTTGCCATATGAATCGGTGCAAAGTTGTTATAAGATTGCCCAATTGCCGCTCGAATCGTATCCCCGTCAAACCATCTGGTATCATACTGGGATGCGCTCGGATTGCTTGCCAAAATCACCTTCTCTTTGAATTCGGGAGAGGCCATTTGAGGTACGTATTCAACACTTGCAAGCTCAATTCCACTTTTGCTATTTAAGCCAAACAGGTTGGCATATTTATTAATCGCGTTAATCGCTTTCATGCTAATCCGACCAGTATCACTTCTTGCCAGATTGTATCCCACTGTATAAAAGAAATAGTTACAGGACACCTCCAGTGCTTTTATCACATTGACCGATCCATGCGATCCCGGATAAATCCAACACTTTGCCGCCAAATTTCCGGCCTCCGTGAAAATAGACTTATCGTATATAGTTGAATAAGACGTAATGACCCCTTCCTCGAGTCCCGCAATTGCTGTAATCATTTTAAAGGTAGATCCAGGCGCTTTTCTTTGTGTAAGTGCCCGATTGATCAGCGGGGTCGCCGGATTGTTAATGAGTCCGCTGTAATATTCCTGATCAAAGTTGCCAATAAATTTGTTTGAATCATAACTCGGATAATTTACCATAGCCAATACTTTCCCCGTCTTCACATCCAGTACCACCGCCGCTGCTGCCCCGGGATTGAGCCATAAATCCTCCGCATTGATTTGTTGTCTTTTTAGACACTCCATCATAATTTGCGTAGAAGACCAACTTCCTCTGCCAATGGCATTTACCAAAGTTTCATCTACAATCTTTCCCTGCTCTACTAAAATTTGAAGCAATTCTCTATAGCTGATTAGGCCCGATTTGGCCATTCTAGAGAATGCCTGACGATAGGTCTCTTCTTCTGTCATATTTGAGAGCAGGCGTTCTCCCACTATCTTTTGCACGCCAGAAGTGGCTTTTAGGAGAACGGAAAGCACAATCGCGTTCCCTTCTGCAAGTGCGTTATAAACATTTCCAATGGAGATGACCCCCCTTGGTGAGCTTCCATTGATTCTGGAAATAAGAATCTCATTGAGCTGTTTCTCAACCGTATTATATACTTTTTCCTGGAACTTGGCATCGATGTTAAGATAGATGTTATTCCCATTGATCGGCTCAATGACGTTAGTACTACTAATTTTTCTGCCCAAGTTGTCAACCTCTACAATCTTTTTACCGTCCACACCGCGCAAGTACTTTTCCATTTCTTTTTCGATTCCAGTTTTTCCAATCATATCATCTGTTGTATAGCCTACACTCTTCAGCTCTTCATACTCTGTCTCATTAATTTTCCCAAGATAGCCCAAAATATGGGCAAATGCCTTGGGGCTGGTATAATCCCGAATCGGCTCCGCCTCCACATATAAGCCCGGAAAGACCTCTTTTTTCTCTTCTAATTCAATAACAATGCTATCATTTACATCCGATGCAACCACCAGCGGAAGATAGCTATAGTATCGTTTTATGTAAAGAGAATACCGAAGGGCAATGAGCCTTCTTATGGTGTGCTCTGATTCGTCTGGATAATCGATCTCAAATTTTTCTTTTAGGAAGTTGATTGCTGGTTCGGCATCAAAGTTACTTGGAAGTTGTTCGACCTTCATATCAATATCTTTTTCAAGCCAGTTTTTCACCTTCGTCTCACTTGTGTATGTAAACTTGTAGGGTCTCTCCATTGAGATCGGCAATTCATCAATGATGTCTCTGTCACTTTTCCTAAGCACCTTGATCACCTCAAGAAGTAACCGATTTAACTCGTCACTGGTTGCTTTCATATTTCGATCATACTTTAGATTATAAACGATCTTGGTAGAGGCGAGGGGAATCCCATACTTATCATAAATGTATCCCCTTTGTGCGCTCACCGACACCTCTCTTATAATACTTTCTTTAAACTCTACATAATGTTCATCTCCCTCTAAGATCTGTAGGTTAAAAAGTCGTATGGTTAGAACAAGAAAACCGATGAACATCAAAAACAAAAAAATATAAATTCTTTCATTTGCCACTTTGGAAAATCTATAAAAAAAGTTCCACATTCGTTTCTCCTTTAAATTCTTAATTTTTTTGCTTTATCTCTATAAAACATAAATACATTGTATAAAACAAAAAATATCAATAACGTGTAAATCATCTCCGGTAAGATTATTTTGAACAAAAATGTGCCAAAATATGTCTTCCCACTGAATAAATAGAAAAAGAAGTAAGTGATGACGTTATATACAAAACTTGCAGCCAGTGCAAGCGCACACACGATGATCGGTTCATTTCCAAAATATTTTCGAATAGCCTTGTTGGTAAAATAAGCAATCCACATATATAAAAAGGCGTTATAGCCAAAGTAGACCCCAAAAAACGAATCATATAAAATACCAATCAAAAAACCCGCCACCAAACTTTTATCCAGTGGAAAATAGGATGCGTATAACACGACGATTGCGATGTGAACGGATGGATAGATATTTTGGATATCAATCATCGGAAGATACACCGCAAACAAAATATTCATCACAAGAAGAATCGTGAAATTAATGAAGAAGCTCTTCAATTCCCGCCTCCACCATTTCTTTATTTTTTATAACCAATACATACTTTGCTTTATCAAAGTCAACTGCCGGTTTTACTCTGGCACTTTTGGTTAGGTCATTGTTGTCTGAAAATATCTTTTCTACTCTGCCTATGGTAATGCCCTCCGGGAAAACAATACTTGTATTGGATGTACTGATCTCGTCCCCCTCGAGTAAATCGGATTCAACCGTAATGTTCGAAATAAAGGCCGAGTTTTTGCTATTGACGTTGTCTCCATTCACAATTACCTTTTGCTTGGTTCTCACCACCTCTGCACCCACAACCATTCGGTCGTCAATAATGCTGATGACCTTCGAGTGGTTTGATCCCACTTCAAAAATCCTACCCACAAGTCCATCTGAGTTGATCACCACCATGTCTTTTGAAAGCCCGTCTTTTGTTCCCCTGTCGATAATGTAAACCCGACTCACGTTACTGGGATCAACCCCCACAACGCTCGCTCCGCACACAAAAGACAAAATATTTTTTCTCTTAATTTCCAGGAGTACCCTTAACTCTTCATTGGCATCTTTATAAGTCTGATACGTACTGTTATCCAACTTTAGTTTGTCAATCTCATCTCGTAATTTTTCGTTCTCCTCTTTTAATTTTCCGATCTGTTTGATAAAGGTAAATTGTTTAGAAAACCAATTGTTGACATTTACAAAAACTTTTTGCACGGGTATGGTAACTGCAGAAATCATATTTTCCGCTGGCGTGACACGCTTTGTCCTTGCAACCACTAATATTGTTATAATTAACACAATTGATACCGCAATTAATAGGTACTTTTTAAAACTATCTGTAAACATCCGTTTTCCTTTCTATATAAAATTTACAACCAAACCTTCTTTTAAAGATTTATAATTATTGTCACCGATAATGATGTGATCTATTACATGAATTCCCAAATATAATCCGCACTCTATTAGCCTCTCTGTGAGAACTATGTCGTTATCACTTGGTGTAGAATCTCCCGAGACATGATTGTGAATTAGGATGATCGACTTTGCGCCCTTTAAGATCGCCTCTCTAAAAACCTCTCTGGGAGAGATATCCACCCGATCAATAAAGCCGCCTCCAATTCGTTTCTCCGTAATTATATTTAGTTTCACATCCAGATAGAGCGCAATGAATACTTCTTCTTTTTTATGTCTCAGTTCATATTTATAATACTCAAAAACACTTTTTGAATCCAAAATGCTTATTTTTTCTTTCTTAATTGCTTGATGTAATCTGAGTGAAAGTTCCGCAATGGCTTTAACCTGAACCGCTTTGGCTATTCCGATTCCATGAATTCCAACTAACTCATCAATGGAGATGCGAAGCAAAGTGGTAATCCCCTCCTTCGGATCATAGTAATTTAGGATCTTGTTGGCCACCTCCGTCACCCGTTCTTTCCTGGTTCCCACCCTTAAGATAATTGAAAGAAGTTCTGCCTCCGAAAGGTTTTCCGCCCCATATTTGATTAGCTTTTCTCGTGGCCTTTCTGAAACTGGCAAATCTTTAATCGTTAGATTCATATCTCCTCCAAATAAGTCCATTTAATCGAAAATCGACTAATCTGTAAATAAACCGGATATGAATCAGATAATTTTTCTAATATATGGGCTTCATGGTTTCCAAAAGAAGCAGTTCATGATAGATTTCGTATACGGGGAGACCCACAATCGAATCAAAGCTTCCTTTTATGGACTTAATGTATCTTGATCCAATCCCCTGAACCGCATATCCTCCTGCCTTATCGAGGGGTTCTCCTGTGTCCACATACTTTTCTATCTCTTCTGCTGTCATTTTTCCAAAATAGACCTCCCCTTTTGTATAAAAATTCTTTTCATACTGATTTTTATGGTCTATTATACATGTCCCCGTATAAACCGTATTCTTTTTTCCATTTAGTTTCGAAAGCATTTTGATTGCAATCTCACGTGTGAGTGGCTTTTCCAGTATTTCTCCTCCATACTCCACCAGCGTATCCGCACCAATTACAATCGCATCTGTATATTGAGATGCCACTTGTTTTGCTTTCTCATAAGCCAGTTTTAGAACTCTTTTCTTGGGATGGATCTCAATCACCTTTTTTTCGTCCAGTGTACTTGGAATGACTTCGAACTGAATGTCCATTCGCTTTAAAAGCTCAACCCGTCTTGACGAAGCAGATGCAAGGATCACCCTCCTATTTGATAACACGATAAAACACCAATGCAAGAATGAGTCCAAGTACACATGCGATTGTGCAGTTAAAAGTAAGCCCAAAACTGAAATTGACGGCATACAGATCTACCTCAAAATGTGGAATACCAATTTGCTTCCCGTAGTTCAGCCATGCCAAATATTTAAATTTTCCTAACACCTCTCCCAAAAAGCTTCCAAACACAAGCCCTGTTAGAAAAATGATTGTAACAATCAACTTTCTTTCTTTCATCTATGCCTCCTCAATTAGACAAATTTTACACCATAATTTTTCAAAGTCAACATCAGATTTTTTAAATTTTATTTGACTAATCTATTTAATATGCTATTATTTTATCAATACCTTATTTTAAATGGAGCGTATACAATGGTAAGAAAAACAAAGGTGATCTGTACACTCGGTCCTTCTTCTGATGATGAAGGCGTGATCAGAGAACTATTAAATGCTGGTCTCGACGCCGTTAGGCTTAACTTTTCACATGGCACGCACGAGGATCATAGAGCCAGATTAGGACGGGCGCGGGATGTGATTTCAGAAATGGGACTTCATATTCCGTTTATACTAGATACAAAAGGGCCTGAAATTCGAGTTGGACTCTTTGAAGATAAAAGTGTTACGATTGGCGCTGGCCAATACTATACCTTTACCACTGATGAGTGTGTGGGGAATAGTGAGCGTTGTTCTGTAAATTATAACGCTCTGCACAACGATCTTAGTCCAGGGATAAAGATTCTTATTGATGATGGGCTGCTTGAATTTATCGTAGAAAGAATTGAAGGAACCAACATTATCTGTAGAGCACTAAATGATGGCGTGATGTCCGATCGTAAAAGTGTAAATATTCCAGGCGTAAAGTCCAACCTACCCACTCTGACTGATAAGGATGTTCAGGATCTTCGGTTCGCAGTGGATGAAGGGCTTGATTATATTGCCGCCTCCTTCGTACAATCTCCAACGGATGTAGTGATCATCAAGCAATATCTAAGAAACTTTGGTGCCAAGGACATCAAGGTTATTTCAAAGATTGAAAACAGTGAAGGGGTTGCAAACTTTGATGAAATCTTGGAAGTGTCTGACGGCATTATGGTGGCAAGAGGAGACCTTGGAGTAGAAGTAGCACCAGAGACTGTTCCAATCTTGCAAAAGAAATTTATTCAAAAATGCATTGAAAAAGGAAAACTCGTGATCACCGCCACGCAAATGTTAGACTCCATGATCAAAAACCCAAGACCAACCCGAGCTGAAATCAGTGACGTTGCAAATGCCGTTTTTGATGGTACCTCTGCGGTAATGCTTTCAGGAGAAACCGCTAGTGGAAAGTATCCGATCGAGAGCTTAAAAACCATGGTGAAAACTGTGATTGAAACAGAGAAAGAGATGAATTATAATAAACCAAAATATATGCCACCTCATAAAACCAAACATGATATCAATGACCCAGATACCTACAGGAGATACCTAAACTTCTCCGTTTATACAACTTCCAATATTTTGGATGCCACGGCGATTATTGCAATTTCCACACATGGAAGGTCACCAAGAGTTTTATCCCAATTTAGACCACACTGTCCTATTTTTGTGGTGACCCCAAATTTACAAACAGCAAGACTCCTGAGACTGGAATGGGGAATCTATCCACTCTATTTACCAGAAATTGTTGGATTCTCTCAACTGCTAGATGAGGGGATCAAGATCTTAGTGGAAAAGGGATTACTTGTAAAGGATGACACGCTTGTGTTAAGCGGTGGGGCAACAGAACATCATATCAGCAATCCTCACTCCTATAGTCAGCTTTTGGGTGGAATTGTTAAAATTTAAAAGACCAATTAAAAACGCTCCGAGGAGCGTTTTTTACGTATATTCACTTATTGATCTCTCTACAATGACATGCCGGATTGGTACAGTTACAACTTGGATTATATCCACTAGCACATTCCTCTGTACAGCTACAGTTCCATCTTTTTAGCTTTGGGAAAAAGCTGTTCATAAATGCTCTAGCCTCCTCCTCTGTTTTATTCTGTTCTGCAAGCATTCCGGACTCTTTCATATGTTTTACACTGATTTCAATCATTTCCTCCATTGTACAGTCCGAGGTAAACTGTCCATTTTGATAACAATAAACACAATAGTCCTCATTCTTACTACCGTCTTGATTGGTTCCAATCACCTTTTCTTGGTTAAGTGGCATTCCACAACTTTCGCAATATTTCATTTCTTCCATTCTATCCCCTTTTTATAAGATAAGAATAACCGTTTCAACTGAAGCGCTTACTTTTTTATAATCTGTTGGATGATCCGAGCACATTTTGAATCTTGTTTTTTACCATTTCTTTCAGATTGGTACGAGCAAAGGTGAGATATTGTCTTGGATCAAAATGATCTGGATGATCCGCAAAATATTTTCGGATACTACCCGTCATGGTCAGCCTTAGATCTGAATCGATGTTAATCTTACATACTGCCATCTTAGCAGCCTGACGCAACATCTCTTCTGGAATTCCAATCGCATCTGGCATTTTTCCGCCGTTTGCATTGATCATTTTGACATACTCATCCACCACACTGGAAGCACCATGTAGTACGATTGGGAAGTTCGGCAATCTTGTGCTGATCTCTTCTAGAATATCAAAGCGTAATCTTGGCGTTTGACCTGGTTTAAATTTATAAGCCCCATGACTTGTTCCAATCGCAATCGCCAAGGAATCTACTCCTGTCTTTTGAACGAACTCTTCCACTTCGTTCGGATTGGTAAATTGAGCATCTTCATCACTTACATTAACGGCATCCTCAATCCCGGATAATTTTCCGAGCTCTGCTTCCACCACGACTCCCTTATCATGTGCGTATTCAACGCAACGTTTGGTGAGTTCAATATTTTCAGCGAATGAATAGTGTGATCCATCAATCATAACAGAGGTGAATCCGCCATCCACACAACTTTTTACTTCATTAAATGCGGCTTCCTTATCAAGGCCCGCTCCGCCGTGATCTAGATGTAGTGCAATCGGTAGATCGGTATCGATAACCGCCGCTTCCACCAATTTCATCAAATACACGTGCTTTGCATATTTTCGAGCACCCGCTGATACTTGTAGGATCAGTGGTGAGTTCTCTTCTCTAGCAGCCTCAGTAATTGCTTGAATGATCTCCATATTGTTTACATTAAAAGCACCGATCGCATATCCGCCTTCATATGCCTTTTGAAACATTTCTTTTGACGTTACAAGAGCCATATCTTATCCTCCTTAAATTTTTTATTGATTAGTAAGAATATAACATTTTTAAATCAAAATACAAGAAAAACTTGTGAAATTTACAAAAGGACCAAAGTATTTGGCCCTTTTTCTATTATATTATATGTAAAGTGATTTACAAATAACTCGTATATTCTTTTTGTTTCAGTAAGTCTACAATGTGTTTTACATCTTGGGCCCTTTCCTTGCTACAGACCAAAATGGCATCTTCCGTTGACACCACGATCATGTTCTCAAGCCCCACTGTGGAGATCAGCTGTTTTTCAGAATACATCACACAGTTTTGGCTATCGATACTCACGTTCTTCCCCTTAATAATGTTGGCATTTTCATCACTTTTGCAGATGCATCCAAGACTTTCCCAACTCCCAATATCGTTCCATCCAAAGTTTCCCGGAATCACCACCACCTCATCAGAACGTTCAAACACGCCATAATCAATGGAAATGTTATCAATCCTTTGGTACGTTTTATGCAACATATGTTCTTCCTCGTGAGTATCCATATAGTGCACCATTTTACACATGTTGTTGTAAAGCAGTGGAAGAAATCGTTCAAAACTCTTTAAGATTTTGGACATCTTGAAGACGAACATCCCACTGTTCCAAAAATACTTTTTGCTATCAATATATCTTCTTGCCGCTCGGATCTCCGGTTTTTCCTTAAACTCGCTTACCTCGTAGGCCAGCCCCTCAAATTGCTCCTTGGATCCTTCGTTAAACTTGATATACCCATATCCGGTTGCTGGGTAGGTTGGTGTAATACCAATTGTAACCAACCGATCATATTTCTCTGCGACCTCAACCGCACTCTTTAACACATTTTTGAAAGTATGTTCTTTTTCGATATAATGATCCGATGGGAAAATGCATACCACCCCATCCCCAAAGTTTTTGTAAAGCTTAAACACGGAGTATAAAATGCAGGCTGCTGTATTTCTAGCCATCGGTTCAATCAGAATGTTTTGCTTGACCTCCTCATACTCGATGGCCTCTTTAATGATTTTAGATTGCTCTTTATTTGTAACAATATACACATTTTTAAAATCGATAACCTCTTTGAGCCTTGAGACTGTCTTATTGATCATACTCTCTTCCCCTGCGAGTTTTAGGACCTGCTTTGGTTTTAAATTTCGGCTAATTGGCCAAAACCGTGTTCCCTTTCCCCCGGCCATGATGATGCTATATACATTCATACGCATTCCACCACATTTAATATTCTCATGTCATAGTTTCGTATGAATTCTGTATGACTATCTTTTTGCTCAATCTCGTTTTGAAGCTTACTTAGAAAGGTACCGTTCTCCCAGTTACGTTTACTATTATAATAACGGTTTACAATCCTCCAAAATTTTTGAGGAAAGGTTAAAATCGCTTTTAAAACCATGAGCTCTTCCCTGTTAAGCCTATTTACGCTGTGATAAATCTCTACGATTTTTTTGGCCTCTTCTATATCCCAGAAGCATTTTCTCATATGCCTTTTAATGATGTTGGCAAGATCATAAACCCGAATCTCATAACAGGAGTAATCAAAATCGATCACACTAACCTCATTGTCATCATTGATGATAATGTTATGAAAGGCATAATCGTGATGGCAGAAGGAGTTATCCCTCCTGGTTGCATTCACGAGCTCATAATACTTTGATTTTTGAAGAGTGAGGATGGCTTCATCCGCTTTTTGGATAAACTCCTTAATGTTGGAGATGAACCCTTTATCAAAATCATTTTTGGTGACTTGTCTCTCAATCTTGTTCTTGAATCGAACCAGCTCACTTCTTCTCTTTTGATACATCTCTGGTATCTTTCCAAGGTCATCTTTGGTTTTTGCACCATCCGGCATCACAAACCCCATCGATGCAATATGTAGATTGGCCAGTGTACGAACCGCAAGTTCCATTTCGATTGGATTCTCTAGTTCACACTCTCTTCCGGATATCCAGTATGTCATAATGTATACCTTGTTATCCTCTTCATAATAAGGCAGATTTGTTACCTTGTTAATTTCAAATCGGTCCGTATTATGAAAACCATTTTTATGTAGATGTTCTTTTGCATAATATTGAAACAATAGTCTATCTTTTGGTAAGGAGGATTCTTTTAGGCTCCTGACACCGGTTTTGGTATTGCACATGTAAACCGCTCTTACTTTGACATAATCAACGAGCTCAAGCCCAAAAGAATCCACAATTTTCTTCACATCTAATTCCATATCTACCCCTTTACATGTTTTTCAAGCCTCCACTTATTTGTCTTTATATCTTTATTAAGATAAAGCCAAATTTATGATTGTTATGGGTAGATTATTGGTTATTGCTTACGCATGCCCCAACATTACGGATGGTTCCCCATCATCTTCTACAAGCAGGCAATCTTCGTCATGTTCAGGGAAAGCCACAGACGCTTCCACCGGTACGACTTTTTCAAAATAAGGAGCTAGCTTTGCCATGAGCATCTCATTTTTATGGTAAGGGAGAAGTTTCTTTAATGGTCTTCTCTCACCATAGAAGTTATCCGTCCTTTTGTTTTCTCCGCTGATGCTTTCATACATTGCCCCTCCAAGTGTGGTCACAAATAGATCTATTTGCGGTAGGTTTTCTAGATTTGAATCAATGTAAGCAGAAAAAGCTCTGGTTGCTTTTTGGGCTTGCGTCTCAAAAATTCCTCCCGCTTCCTTTTTATGATAAGGAATGGCGATATGATCTGTGATTCCTTTTAGAAGAGGATCACTACTAAGCAGAATATGACTTCTAAACATGCATCTCGTGTTCTGATCTAGGCTCACCCTTCTTTTGTTTTCATATGGATCATCCGTCACAACCATGAAAGGAGATAGGACTGTAAACAACGATTTTAAAGTTTTCACCCGGTCCTCTATTCCATTCGCATATGCATATCCTTCTAGTTTCGTCGTCTTCGCGCCTGCATTATATTGTTCTATTTGGGATAAAAGTGCTTTGTTATCAAAAATCCTTCTACTATTTGATCCCACCTCAAGCCTACCAACAATTCGGTCATACCAGTCTGCCGAATCACTTCTTGCACGATCATTGGCTTCCTGTAATATTCGGCTTTCTTCCTTTACTCTTCTTTCAAGTGCAGTGGAAACATGAGAAAGATCCCCTAATAGAAGATTACAGTTTGTAGGATTTTGATTTAAGTAGGTTTCTAAGATCTCTTTCGAAATACGACAGTCGTTATAGGCAGACATTTTCTTCCACCTTCCCTTTGTGCAAGGGATTTCGATCGGTAAAATATCTAATTTATCATCACATTTTGCAGCCGTGGCATAGTCTAATTCTAGTTTTACGCTCTTTCTTCGTGGGTCATACAACACATGCAACGCTCTTTCGCCAACGATGTGAAACCCTTTCCAGATTTGGCTAATGGTAAGGTCATCTGCATAAACAGGAGGTTTTTCCTCTATTTGTTTTGGCAACTTTTTCTCCATCATTTCGCCTACTATTTGGTCCATACGAGCAGTCACTTCTTCTCTTTCTGCTGCTGTGGTAGCGGCTTCGAGTTCCCTTCTACACTTTTTGAAAGGGGCACTTCGTTTTATCGCCGCCTGCATCTTGGTAAGCTCTTCACAAGATAGATTGGATACGCGGTGGTCCAATTTGCTCTCTAAGTTTTCGAGCTCTTTTTGATAGGTTTTCTCAAGCTCGAAAAAAACAGCTTCCTTCTTACACTTTTGACTACAACTCGCTCTATCTGTAATCTGACGGATGATATCCTCATTCACTTCATCACTCGCGCTCTTAAGATAGTTTAGCGTAAGTGTTTTCCTTCTTTTTGAAAGTGTTTCCAGCCTTTTCACTTCCTTGGCCTGGTTTTCATACTCCTCTGTGCCAGACACAAGTCCCTCTAAACCCTTTTTCGCTCCGAGAAGTGCATCCCTAGCCTCTTCCAGCCTTTTAGATTTATACGCCAAATCTAGATATTGAACCTTATTCATCGACTTTCCTCCTAAAATCTCTTTTTCCTACATCATATCTTAGTTTGATGGTTTTGTCAACCATTTTTACCCAATTTTGTATTGTTTTTGAAGTTTATTTTAATGAAGCACCAAAAAAGGAGCCTAGGCCCCTTTTGGACTTATATTAATAGATTGATTCTTTACCGCTTGATAGTCTCTTATAGTTATGCGTTGTTGCTGCTTCTGCGATATCATTGATTGCCCAATGTCCATATACATCTGGGAAGATTGTATTGGATGTGCTTGCTGGGTTTCTCATCAGCACTCTATTGATTAGGAATACAACTTCTGCTCTTGTTGCATACGCAGATGCATCTGTACTAGGCATTCCTTTTAACATATTCATACGATCTAGTCCTGCAATATAGTCTCTTTCCCATGAATAGTTCTTATTGTATTTACTTGGAACAAATAGTGCTTTTTCACTCGCATCAATTTGCATTGCTCTATAAGTCATCGCGTATAATTCAGCTTTTGTAATGTTTCCATTTGGCTTAAAGGTTCCATCTGGATATCCTGTAATGATTCCATTTGTTGAGCAAGCAGTGATGTAGTTGAATGACCATCTGCTGGTTGTGATATCTGAGAATCTAGATGTTGTAGCATATCCCCTAAATCCAAACGCTCTAGCAAGCATTGCTGCAACTTCTTCTCTTGTAATGTATCCATCTGGTCTAAAAGTTCCATCTGGATATCCTGTGATGTATGAGTTATGCACTCCTTTTTCACCTGCATCATAGATAAATAGTCGAATGGTTGAACTATCTTCTTCGCTATTCTTTTCATAGATGGTTGCAATTACGTTTACAATTTCTTCTGAATTATCATCATCTGATACAATTGTAAAGGCTACGCTTCCAAGTTGTTCGGAAGCCACTGTTCCGATATTAAAAGTTAGAACACCTCTTGAAAGAGTTCCTGTTCCTCTATTTACAACCTTAAATCCATCTGGTATTTCGATTTCAATCTTAACATTGGATTTTGATTTCTTATCTGCATTGTAGTAGTATGCTCTCATATCAATGTCTTCATCTACTGAATAGAAGTTTGTTTTTTCTTCTGTTATTAAGTCGATTGCAAGACCGTCTAATTCTTTGTTGATTGGACCATACTCGTCTTCAACAACAGTATAGTAATAGTGTGTCCATGCTGTTCGAACAGTTGAATTATTCGATGTATATTCAAGACATACGGATAGTTTATGTGTTCCTGCTGTATTAGGCACCGTAATGTTGGTTATTGTTCCTGCAGAGTATTGTTCTGCTCCGTCATCCCATTTATAGATTAATCTTACAAAGTAGGTTGCATTGCCAACCGTTACAGTAATGTTGCTGTTTCCATCTATTGTTCCCGAACTTGGGTTTACAGTGATGGTTGGGATAATATTGTTGCTTCCCGTCATTGTATAATTAAATGTTTCACTCTTTGTTTCATTGTTCATATTGGTTCCTGTTACCACTACTTTGAAACTGGAATAGGTTTCTGTTACTGGTACTTGGATTCCTACTGCTGTTGAGCCTACACTTGGTGTGCTACTTGTTTTTGAGTCTGTCTTAATTAATGTATTTGCTCCGCTTGTCGTGTTATAAAGCTTATATTCGATTGATTTTACATACGCTCCATCATTTGCCCATGCATTCATTGCAATGTTGGTTCCTACAGTGACTACACTTCCTGAAGTAATTCCTGATGTGATTGTCATCTTGTTTTGGGTTGAACCACCACTTGTCATGGTATAATTAAATGTTTCACTCTTTGTTTCATTGTTCATATCGGTTGCAGTTGCAACGATCTTAAAGCTAGTGTACACACTTGTAATAGATGCTGTAATACCGATTCCTGTTGAGCCCACACTTGGCGTGCTACTTGTTTTTGAATCTGTCTTAATTAATGTATTTGCTCCGCTTGTCGTGTTGTATAATTTATATTCGATTGATTTTACATACGCTCCATTATTGTATAGAACATTTAGTATGATATCTGTTCCTACTGCCACTTGACTGCCGCTTGCAATGCTTGATGTAATTGTCATTTTATTTTGGGTTGAACCACCATTTGTCATCGTATAATTAAATGTCGCTTCTTTTGTATTATTCGACATATCCGTTCCAGTTACCACCACTTTGAAACTTGCATAAGTTTCACTTACTGGTACTTGGATCCCCACCGCTGTTGAGCCTACACTTGGTACACTTGTGGATCGTGAGTCTGTCTTAATTAATGTATTGGCTCCATTTGTCGTGTTATAAAGTTTGTACTCGATTGATTTTATGTACGGACCACTGTTTGCCCATGCATTCATTGCAATGTTGGCTCCTAGTGTTACTTGGCTTCCATCTGAAACTCCTGCTGTAATTGTCATGGTAGTAGACGTTGCTGCATTTACTCGTACGCCGATTAGGAGCATAGCGAATAACAACAATAATGATACTACTTTTAGCGTCTTTTTCATATTTTCCTCCCTTAAAATTTATACTTTTCCATATAATAACTTTATTCTATACTAAAAATTTCAAAAAGTAAATACTTACTCAATTTGGTCATTTCCTGGAACCGGAACTCCAATTACCGGAATATCCTCAACAATAGGCGTGCCAATGACCACATCATTTCCCGGAGTACCACCGCTTGAGTAATCTGGAACACCGCCTTGTTCTACTCCATCATTTCCCGGTTGTTGACCTCCTTGGCCCGCTCCATCTCCCGGTTGCTGTCCAGCAGCGTCATCCCCTGGTTGACCTCCTTGATAAACACGATCATCCCCCGGTTGACTGCTCCCGCCTCCTTGTTCTACTCCATCGTTTCCTGGGTTCTTTCCGCCTTGCTCTACATGATCATCCCCTGGTTGAGATCCTCCCTGGTCAACATGGTCGTCTCCCGGTTGCTTTCCTCCTTGATCAACATGGTCATCCCCTGGTCTAAGAATAACGGTGCTTCCATCCCTTCCATCGTATCCATCTCTACCAGGTGTTCCATCTTTTCCGTCCTTACCAGGCGCTCCATCCTTACCATCTTTTCCCGGTTCAATTTCTTCTATCTTTTCTTCTATTTCTTTTATCTTTTCTTCTAATTCTTTTATTTTATCTTGATCACAATCACAACCCGGTTCGGTTGGAGTTGTAGGTGTGGTAGGTGTACTTGGTTTACTTGGTTGTGTTGGTGCTTTTTGAACAAATCTGCTTAGGTCCCCATTTACACTTACAACATCATGTGTAATATTTTTTTCTTCTTTCGCTTTATCAAAGCTTAGGTTTTTCGTTTCTTCTTTGTATTCAACTAGATGTACTTCAAAGCTAGTTCCACTCTTTACAGATTCGATAAATTCCTTATTAAATTCCCCTGTTTCAGAATTAAACAATTCAACGCCCGCTCTATATCCATTCTTATATATGTCATCAAACTGTTTTCCTAGTTCTGTTTTACTGTATTTGCTTCCATCTGCAATTCTTCCTTCTACATAGGCTTCCCTAATTGCTTTTTTAAGATTTACACCTTCGTCTCCTTGTAATAGATCTGAAAATTCTAGATGTTCTTCAAAGTTATAATCTTTTCCTTCACTTAGGTTTTTGATTGCTTCATCACAAACATTTTGATATCGATTGTAGATTTCTGTTGTAAAGTTTCCAAGTTTTGAGGCATTCTTATCAAAGTCATCTTTGCTAGAATTTAGATATTCTTTAAATGACTCCACTTTTTCCAATTTTTCTTTTAATGCATCATTTTCAACCGTTTTTTCACCACCTAGCTCAGCAATCTGTTTTTGTAAATCTTCTAGTTTTTTCTCCATTTGTTTAAGTTTTTCGTTTTCTTTTTCAAGCCTTTCTATTTCTTCTTTTAATTTTTTCACTTCTTCTCTATCTTTTTGTTCCGCATTTTTACCCGAATCTACATTCATTGTATCAAGGCTTGAAGCTATTTTTGTCGCTCCCGTTGCAACCCCAGCTACTGCTACAGTAGCCAGCGCAATCTTACCAACCCTTTTGGCTCCGACCCATTTCACTTGTTCATTGATAGTTGATGCCATCTTGTTAATAAACTTATTCATTTCTTTTTTTGTATTAGGCAGGATAAGCAGTTCACCTTCATCTTGTTTTTCCCGATCCATCTTTGTTAGCTCTTCTACTGTTAATTCAGCAGCTCTTCTAATACTTCCGGAATCATTCGCCCATACAAATTGACCTAGTTTCTTTTCCTCTACCACCTTTTTAACGATGGCATCCACTAAGCCTTTTTCATTAAATTTTTCATAATCCTCTTTTTCACTGTCTGACAATCCATTGTAGTTCTTCTCAATTGCCTTTCCAAATCTGTATTCTGCATTTTTTCTACGTCCTTCCGCTGTAAACATTCCGGTAAATCTTTGAAAGACATTTCTTTTTTCAACGGCCATTTTTTTACCTCCATAAATTTTTTATATATTTTTACTATTCTTGATCCAATCCATCATCCCCTAGTTCTGGTGCTTTTGCTTCATCCTCCTCTTCGTATTGCTCTCCACCAAAAGGCACCGTTTTCTCTTCTCCTATAATTTCCGGACAAAGTGTGCAGAGATTATCACACAACTCATCCAGTCCTTGTTGCTCTACCACCAATCTTCTTTGTTCCCTTTTGCCGCTTTTTTGGATTTGTCTTCCTATTTCCTCTAATTTTTCCTTCTTCTCGTCATATACTTTCTTCGCTTCTTCAATCAATCTGGATTCTTGTTCTGCAAATTGGTCATCATCCATCTCGGTCAAAGCCCTTCTTCTTGCTTCGGTAATTGTTAAATCGAAACGTTTTGCATATGGAACATTACTTTCTTCTTCTGCAATTTCTTTTACAATGTCGGTTACTTCTTCCTCTTTTGAATGAAATACGATAAAGTATCTTACACCGGATTTCTTTCCACCCTCTGCCGGAAATTTCCTTTCTTCTAGCGTTCCTGTTGTAAGATTAGGCACTAATATTCCTGCCACCAATACAAATCGCTCTATGTTTTTTTCTCTCTTGGCTATTTCATCAGGAGTTCTTTCTTGTCTGGGTGGATTTTGTTCTTTTTCCGCCCTTTCTATCTCACTATAAGCACGCTTTATTACATCCGGCGTAAATTTGCTTGCCAATGTATCATCACCCTGTTCTTTTTTTATGGAAAGTCTGCTTATTTCTTGGCGACATTCATTTACTACCGTACGTAAAGTTCTCTGCTCTACCAGTTTTCCTATTTTATCTCTATGTGCTTCTTTCTCCTGTTCTGATATTGTATGATCTCTTAAAGCAGCTGCAATCTCGTTCATTGCTTCTTCTATTTCATCTCCAGATGGAAGATACTCCTCTTCTGGCACCCCTACTTCCTCAGGTTGTTCCTTCCCGTAAAAATACAACACACGACTTCCGTCTTGCTTTGTAGCTCGGAATGTTTCCCCTATAATTTCATCCAACGTCATTCCTGCATTCATCAGCTCATCGATGTTATCCGGTGTATATCCACGTCTTAAAAGCTTAGTTCTTTTTCCTTTATCATCCACTACTTTTACCTCCTAAATGGCAATACCTTCTTTTAATGTTATAATTATACCATTTTTTTCATTTTTTGTCAATAATATTTACTTTTTTTACTAATTTCTTGTTGACTAAATTTCTTCTTCTTCTGTGTCCCCTTCGTCTCCTTCTATGTTCACGTTATAGTCCTCCATTGGAACTTCTTGCGAACTCAATGATTCGGCTTCTCTTTCCCAACGTATTCTATCGGATAGCAATTCATCATCCAGATTTGTCCTTTTAATGTCCGACGCATCCTCTTTGGGTACGTCTAGTAAAGTGGTTGCTACGTTTATGATTGTGCGGGAAGTATTATTCGCATAAAGTGCGTTTTCAAAGGATTCGAATTTTTCCTTTTGCCCAAGCCCTGCTGCTAGATTAATCTGAACTTTCATA
The DNA here is from genome assembly GCA_031549455.1 of Eubacteriales bacterium. Classification (GTDB taxonomy): domain Bacteria; phylum Bacillota; class Clostridia; order Lachnospirales; family JAKSVV01; genus JAVBPT01. Next base: position 2,655 of record JAVBPT010000051.1, on the reverse strand, counting down.
TCATCATATGCTTCAATATTTTTTCTTATGTTTTGATCTAAAACGTTGTTAATCATTTGTCTTTGCTCAGTAAGCGTTAGTCTACAAACTTTTGTCCTGTACATCTTTCCCGCTTCTACTTTGGCTTGAAACACCAGATCATCCATTTTTGCTTTCTTAACAAATTTGGCATCCAAATCCCTTATTCCCGGGAACAAGATTGCTACTTGCTGCATAAACTGTTTTTTATTATTTCCACATCTTTCTCTAATCTCATCCACAGATGCATCTAATAGACCTCTAACCGTTTTTCCTACCTCAAGTCTATCGGTAGATGCCACTTTTCTCTTTAAATCATATATTTTTTCTGCCCCCTGCGCATACGCTTTTGAGTTTTCCCCAAGTTTTACTCTGCTATCAGAAGTATGTACCCTATGATAATCCACCGCTTCTTCTATTTCTTTTAATACCTTTTTAGTTACTATTTTTCCATCTGAGTCCATCTCGTATTTCTTTGCAGCTCCTCTTCGGTTGGCTTTTATAAAATCGTCTTCTAAAGAAGCATATTGTTTTACTACTCCCTCATTCCCATTTCTAGCTGTCCTTCCAGCTACCTGCCTTACTTCACGTTCAGACTCTAAAACTTCCGCTATCTGTACAAACATTCCATCCGGAATATTCGGATCCACCTTTACGTTTGTCCCTCTTCCCCCAAGTCCAGTTGTAATTGTAACCGTACCTGGCTTGCCCGCGTTTGTAATTACCGTGTCTACTTCTTCTGGCTTCGTTTCAAAATTATATGTTTGAAGAAGGTCAATTCCCTTCATTCCGCTGGTTTTAATTCGTTTCGCAAGTTCGACTAAAGTCGCCTCGCTTGCACAAGCAATATAAACTGGTCTTCCTTCCTCTACTGCTTGATGCATATCCTTTATAATGGCCGTATACTTATCCCTTTTTTCATTATATACACCCATCCCTTCTTCTTTTGCGGATGTACTAAATCTCGAACCTATCTTATAATACTCCCAACCATGTCTTTCCCTAAATTCTCCTGCCACCGGCTCTATTGTTGCACTACACCCCGTTCCAAATTTATAATGTCCAAGATAATTGTCCACTGTAGTCATTGCAACTGTATCGTCAATACTGGAAGTTTCTATCCCATGCATTGCTTCCACAGCTTGATGAAGTCCCCCCTCCAATTTTTTAGAATCAGAGAACTTTCCACCTGCATCTCTCAGCTCAATCCTTCCAGTCGCTTGATTCACTTGATAGGCTCCCGTTTGTTGTAAGCAACATTTTGCAACCAAACTGTTTTCGACAAGCGAGAGCAATTCATTGTTCATCTTATATATCGCTGGACCAAATTGCTTTTCAAGTTCCACATAAAAAGCGCGATTTGGTCTGACAACATTATGAGACGCATTGTAATACACAATAGGATAACTGTCTTTGTCATAATGCTCTAAATGTTTTTTAATAAAGTTTTGATCTAGCGTCATCTCATATACATTTGCCTTTTCTATATAATGAAGATTTTCTCTTACATCTGTCGTTTTTAAGTTGGATGGTGGCATAACCCTATCAAGGAATTGGTAAATTTGCTCATATTTTTTCTTAAGGAGATCCTCCGAGTAATATTTGCTTGATAGTTTGCCTGCACTTCCAGACATAATATATGGCGTATCTTGTTCCATCGCGATCGAGTCTATTTCATCAATATTGATAGAAGTTCTGCCAATCTCTTCCGTCGGATGTTTTAAATAATCGAAAACAAAGCTACTCATTGTCCCTAAAGTAACCTCACAACTATAAGCTTCTTTATGAGCTTTCCAATTTTCCTCTTCTGAATACCCAGGAATATCTCTTAAAACACCTGTCGTTATCCCTAGTGCCTTAAACACGTCTATTCTTTCTTTAAAATCTTTTTCAACCAAATCTTGTTGAGTCGAAACGAAATGGACATGTCCCATCATGGTGCGAACCGCTTCAACTACCGTGGATATTTCCGTCTTTCCCTCTCCGGTTTTTACTTGTGCTAAGTTTCCACTCGCCATAACAACCGCAGCTTCTATTTGCTTTTCGCTTAATTCGAATCCTTTCACGCTTTCAAGTGCTCTAGACACAATGGCTATTGCTTTTGGCAAAACGTTTGTAAAGTCTTCTTCGGTCTTTACTCCATTTTTCAACCTTAAAAACGCCTCTTTTAATGTTTCTATTCCTTTTCCCTCATATTCTGCACGAAACTTTCTAACATCATTAAAAGACGAGGCAAATTTCCTTAATTTTCTCTCGTCGCTCATTTTAAAATCACTGTTTTTATCTTGATTTTCATTTTGGGACTTTGACATCTTTCCCCTCCCTATTGAAACTTATAGAATACATTATACCATATATTTACATAAAAGTAAAGTATTTATTGTTATCTTACAATTGTGTCTTTTCTTCCCCCTTTTCCACCAGTTTCATCATCTTGTTCTCTTCATTCCCATTTTTTAGAATCGTTGTGACAGAAATCATAAATGACTTGGTAATATCATTCTTCTTATTGGTAGAAACCTTCGCTGCAAATCTTTTGGGCGTACGTTTTTTCATGGAAAACCTCTCTTTATTTTTTCACAGTATACCATATATTTACATAAATGTAAATATATTTGTGTTGTTTTTCCGAAATAT
>JAVBPT010000043.1:0-3400 GCA_031549455.1 Eubacteriales bacterium | reverse complement strand
CAACCAGAATCTATGGGAACAAATAGGTATAAAAGATTTATAGAATCCGAACAAAAAAACAATCTGTCTGGATTTTTAAAGTAGTGAACATGATCTAATTTATTCTTTAAAACAAAATCAATATGAGATTCTAAATCTTCTATATTCAGATATTGGTATCTATTCCAAAGAGAATCATTAGGAAGTGTTTTTATTGAAAGCCCTTTTGATATAGTATCGGGGAGTGTTAATCTAATTAGAACAGAATCACCAGTTTTCCAGAAAATTAATTGTTCTTTATATTTGGATGAATCACCTTGATAAACAACAATAAATTTTCCTGACCCATAAGATATATTCCAATTCTTCCAATTATCATAAGATTGAGTCATATTTTCTGAAAGAAATTTTTCTTTTGACATATATATTTTGGAAGATTTAGTACATGCTAAAAAAAGTAATGCACTAATAATTATGATAAAAATTAAGTGTTTCATTTTTCAACGAGTTTCTCTTATATATTTTTCTCTTTGTTGTTTATAATTCCTCATAATGATTTTTTCAATTGTAGAAACATATCTCCACTCATATCCTAAAATAATAGAAAACTGATCATCTTTGGAATCCCATGTGCCTTTATGCTTTGGGTCCCAAAGATAGTTATTCACATGAGCTCCAATTCGAGCCATTTCTTCAGAAATACCTAATGCATTTGCTCCTGCACCCCATAGAAAATTCCCAAAATTGTACGCATTATGAGCAAAATTTCCACTTCGCGTTTGAGTTATATATAATGTTGTTGGGCTAATATCAATATTATTTCTCCCATTTCCGGTATAATCCATATTTCCATTCCCTTTAATACTAGACGCATCCCTTTCATTTAAGAGATATTTTGATCCAGCTATTACACCTTGGTTACCTTTATTATAAACACCTGAATTTTCTAATGTCTGATAAATATAGTCATCAGTAACAAAAATAATTTTTCCTGAACCAGCATTATCAATAGCTTTAGGATCATTAATCGGATCAACAAAATCAACAAAATTGTATGTCGTTATAGTTCCTCCATTTTTTGTTTTTGTTACACTTTGAGTAACCATTCTATGCTCACCTTCTACTTTTACCTTATTTATATAATCTCCAGTCACTTCATCAAAGTAATACCAATCTCTTCCATCCGGATCAATCGCACTTATTGGATTATTATTACAATACACATATGGCGACATCCACGGATACTTTTCCGCCAGCGGGTCCATCGTTGTAAACTGCACCCTTGCCGGATCATACCACCTTGCTCCATAATCATACAAATTCAAACCTGCCTGGTCTGCAAATTCTTTGCCGCTGTATTTGTAGGCCTGAACGCTTTGATTGGTGCTGCTCGGCATGGTCATCCCGAAAGGATCGTAATCAGTACGCTGGGCGACATTGCCATTTATATCGGCTACTACACGGATATTGCCGAGGTGGTCTTTGATATAAATTTTAGAACTTTAGACATACCGAAGCATAAACTTGCTACACTATTGTTTGATTACTGTTTTAACAGGTACCAACCGTCTCTTATCTCCTTAAAGTTTTCAAAATCTTTATTTTTCGATATATCTACATTAGGTTGGTAAATTAATATTCCTCCCTTCTCCAAATAAATTGTCAGCTTGGGGGAATTTTTATATATTTCTCCGGATAAACTTTTCATTCTATAAGACTCTAAGATTTGGGATGTTTTTAAGTAATAATTACAAATTTCCTCACGATATTTATCGTGTTCTTTATTTATGTTAATAACAGTATCCGGAGTAAACTGAATTGAATCCCACATTAAATCATAGAATAATTCTTTCGTTTCTTCTTTTTTTTTGAAGTTATATTCATTTTGCATTTTATTGTCAAATGTATATGTGATTAACATGTAGAAATCCCGATCATTATCAATGATAATTTCTTTCTTTTGACTAAGCGATATTATTTCATCTTGATGTTTTATTATCTGTCGAATATCTCCATCACAACCTTTGATAATAATCAAAATAAATAAACTAATAGAATAATTTTTTCTCATAATTAATATATTGAAAAACTTGTTTTATAATTTTGATTCCATTTAACTCTGAGTTTCTCATTTCTTAGTCGAACCCATTCTATCATAGCTTTACCTGCTGGAGAATTTGTATAACCGTTTACTATTGCTCTCTGATCTCCTGGTGAATCCAAAAGAGAAGGAGGGCCATATGTCCCTTCACCAAAATCATATAGATTGCTTCCTTGACCTCTTCCAAAGAGAGCATTATTTGTATGTGCTCCTATTCTCGCCTCACCAAGTTCAAAACCTAATTCTGCCATACCTCTACCCCACAGATAATTACCAATATCACCTAAATTATATGCGATACTTTCTCTTATATAAAAAGTATTCTTTTTAAGATGACGTGAATCTACACCTCTATGCCCATAATCCATTTTTCCAGCACCTTCGCTTAGAGCGTAATTCCAACGAAAAATTCGAGCAGAAGAACTCTTAACTCCACTTGCATCAATCATTTCGTCCACTTTTGCATCAGATAGAAATTCTACTTGATTAATAGTTCCATTTTCTATTGCTTTTGCATCAACATCAGGATCATTAAAATCATGAAATGTATAAGTTATATTTCCCTGTTTATCTTCACTTTTTATTGCCATCCGGTGTGTACCTTGAGCAGCCATTTTATTATTATACCTTCCAGTTATTTCATCAAAAATATACCAATCTCTACCATCTGGATCAATCCGATTGACCGGATTATTCGCACAGTATGTATATGGCGACATCCACGGATACTTCTCCGCCAACGGATCCATCGTTGTAAACTGTGCCCTTGCCGGATCATACCACCTTGCTCCATAATCATACAAATTCAAACCTGCCTGATCTGCAAACTCTTTTCCATTGTATTTATAGGCTTGAACACTTTGATTGGTGCTGGTTGGCATAGTCATTCCGAATGGATCATAATCAGTGCGTTGGGCTACATTTCCGTTTATATCTGCTATTACACGTATGTTGCCAAGGTGGTCTTTGATATAAATATAGCTTTTGCCGTCTGTACCCGAATAATATCCGTTGTCGAATTTAATTTTTAGCAGCATGCTGTATTCGTCGTACTCGAGGTTCTGGTGATATTGTACCTTTGTCATGTTGCGCAGGCTCGATACATTTACATCCGAACCGATAACCGGAGAGGTCGAATAATTGGGATTCCAATAGTGGATAGCCGCAATTTTTTCTCCCGTTGCCGAATAATAATATTCTTCCCTAGCCTCTGCTACGGGACTTTTGATATCGATTTGCTGTGGTAAATTTAATAGATTATATTTAATATTGGATATACCTTTGTTTAAATCTTTGATCATTGCCCCGTTTTTATTGTAA
>JAVBPT010000004.1:0-41880 GCA_031549455.1 Eubacteriales bacterium | reverse complement strand
GTTGATATAGCCTGAACCCCAGTACCCATCTTGAACATCTGTATAAGCAGTTTTACCTTCTGCAGCTTTCACAGTTGCTTCGCTCACACCTTTTAATCTAACAGCGATTGCGATGGATTCGATTCTAGTTAATTCTTTGTTTGGTTCGAAACCGTTGTCTGTTCCGATCATGATTCCTGTGCTAGTCATTTTGTTTACATCTGCTACTTGTTCTTGAGTTACATCATTAAATGCTGCCATACTAAAGTTTAATGAAGAAACCAACATAACTCCTGCAAGCATTCCTGAAAATGCTTTTCTGAACTTATTGTTCATAGTAAATCCTCCCTTTAAATTTTTATTTTTTACGGATACGAATCTATAAATATTGTAATGCAACTTATAAATCTTTTTACAAGCCGCTTGATTGCGCTATGAGACTATTATACACCCATCCCCTAGAGGTCGCAATAGCTTTAACCAAGCTGTAAATGAGGTGAAATATCTGTTTTTTGATTGTCAAATTTGTAACAAATAAAAAGATTTGGAGAATGCAATGGAAAACAAAAAAAGATTCCCAGAATTTTGGCAATTCGATGGAAATCTTTTTGATTGCTCATTTTATCCTAATAAGAAAAATTACTCACTTTTGTTGAAAAACACAATAATGTCTGTGGCACCTTCTGTGATAAAAATCGTAGCAATGATCACCGAGATGATGGCACCACTAAAGGCTGGAGCGTACATTAGGCAAAAGCCAAGCAGGATGCCAAGCAGTCCAAAGACAAGCACCCATCCCCAATTTCTCGAGCCAAGCGTCCTCAGTGAGAAGGACCCCACGGTACGGATAATCCCTTTTGCAAGAATCCAGGTTGCAAAGATAAAGGGAAGAAGCATGGCAAGATCCAGTAAGGCCCCATTTCCAAAAAGAAGCCAGAAGCCAAGGACGGCGGAAAGGATTCCCCCCATGAGCATCCACCCTGAGCGGAATGCTTTTGGCAGGCTTATGTGCATTGCAATCTCGGAAAGGCCAGAGATCAACATGGAGATACTAATCATAAAAGCGATTCCGACTAGACTGGCAAGCGGGGTAAATAGGATTCGAACCCCCACGCCCAGAAGAATGATACCCGACAACAAGAGAAGCCATTTCATATTTTTCATAACAAAAACCTCCTTTTTATGAATTGCCTTCATTATATATCTCGTTTCATCAAAATCAAGAAAAAGCTCAAAATATGTGTAACTTCACATATTGAGGAGGAACTAAAAGCGGATAGAGTTTCGGTTATACAGGCATTAATCATTTCCTCCTCTAGTAAAATAGAATATAAAAACAAGAAATGAAAGGGAAGAAACATGAAAAAGAATATGGTCATTTTACTTATTAGCGTTGTGGGTGTGGTGCTCATTGGTCTTTATGTCTCCTTTTGTCTCAAAATGGCACAAGAGAGTATGAAGATTGCCATTACAGAAAATAGTTATATGAAATATTTCTACTATAACCAATATAGCATTGATTCCAAAATCACCTATTATTCAAATAAGAACCAAAATACATATGAACTTACTTTTTCATATGACTATGGCAAACAAAAGCTTGTCTATACAAAGCCTGACAAATTTAAGGGCATGACACTCGAGATCACAAACGACGAAATCGTACATATGAATCCATATATTCAAAAACAGATTGTATATTATACGACAAAAGAAAGAACATATAATCATCTTTTGTTCACAGACTTTGCTAAGAATTATTTAAACAGTGAGGAAACAAAGTTTGAACTTTCAAAAGACTCTACTTATATTATATTGGGGGTAGAGGTGCCAAGCGACAATTATTATTTTCATTATCAGGAGATGTGGATTAAAAAAGATACGTTTGTACCTCTCAAGATGGTTGTAAAGAATAAAGATGGGGAGGATACCGCCACGATTGACTATAAGAAAATATCGGTCTATAATAAATAGAAGATAAAAGGAAAGATCATGAGAATCATAAAGAGGATAAATGAGGAAAAACTAAAACAAAATCTGGATATCATAAAAGAAAGGTTGAAGGATGGTGTAGGGATAATTGCGGTTGTGAAATCCAACGCTTACGGGAATGGGGATGTTTTGGTGTCCCGTGTGATCGAGCGTGACGTGCAGATGTTTGCGGTTTCAAATGTGCAAGAGGCATTAAGGTTGAAACAAGGGGGCATCACAAAAGACATTCTGATCCTGGGACACGTGGAGGAGGAGTACATTACAGAAATCCTAAAACACGACTTTATCCAGACCATTGCATCGATTGAAAAGGCAGAGAACATTGAGCAAGTATTGTCAGATGTTCATGGCAAAATGAGAGTCCACATCAAGGTCAACACGGGAATGAACCGAAATGGTTTTAATTATAAGTTGCCGGAGAAAATTTTGGATTTAAAAAAACTAGCCCATATCAAGGTGGAGGGGATCTATTCTCACCTTGCTTATGGTGATTGCCTAGAATTCTCTAAAAAACAGGAGAGCCGGTTTGATGAGCTGCTGGAACATTTAAAGAAAGAAAACTTCGAGGTGGGCGTTCGTCACCTGCTAAATAGTGCTGGGATCTTCAATGCAGATTTGAAACAATATGATGCAGTAAGGCCCGGGATCTCTTTGTACGGATATTATCCAAACAAAGAGGTAAAAGTAAAAGAGAAGGCCAAAAAGGGTAAAATGCTGAGGCCGGTTCTATCCATTGAGTCGGAAATCAAGTTTGTGAGAAGAATTAGCCAAACGGGCATCGTGAGCTACGACGGCCGCTTTGTGGCTCCTTGCGACATGACCATTGGAGTGGTTCCGGTGGGATATGATGATGGGTATAGTCGGGCTTTTAGCAATAAGGCCAACGTGATCATAAAGGGGGTAAAGTGTAAGGTGCTCGGGAGCATTTGCATGAATGCTTTTATGGTGGATCTAACCAAGGTCTTGGAAAAAGGAGAAAAGGTAAAGGTGGGAGATAAGGTAACCCTACTCGGGGAAGAGGGGAGAGTCCGTATCACGGCGGATGACCTTGCAAAGATTGCTCGGACCATTAGTTATGAAATCCTTTGCAATTTCAAATTCTAGGTGAATAAATATAGAGAGGATGGCAATAATAAACTTGAAAAACTCATATGGAGTGTGAAGATATGAATATAAAAAGAGGTGACATTTTTTATGCAGATCTCAGCCCAGTTGTGGGGTCGGAGCAAGGTGGAATCAGACCAGTACTTATCATTCAAAACGATGTTGGGAACAAGTTTAGTCCAACCGTCATATGTGCAGCTATTACATCTCAAATCAACAAGGCTAAATTGCCAACACACATAGAACTGGATTCAAACAAATATTCATTAATCAAGGATTCGGTTGTGCTCCTCGAACAGGTGAGGACAATCGATAAGGCAAGACTCAAAGAGAAGATTGGACATTTAGAAGATTCCGTTATGGAAAAAGTGGATAGATCTTTACTCGTGAGTATTGGGCTATAGAAAGTGGCAACGAAACCGTTGTTGCTTTTTTATTCCATAAATTACCATAGCAATACTTTTGTAGATTTATTGAAACTGATGTTGTTTTGTGTTATAATAAGTACAAAGTTGGAACATGACGGTGGGGTAAGAGATGAAAGGGATACATATAAAAAAGAGAATGATGATTTTGCTGAGTATAGTAATACTCTTCTTTACATTGAATGTTGTAGATGCAGCAAGTTTTAAAGATGTGAATCATACAAGTTGGTATTATAATGACCTTGTGATGCTAACGGGTAAAAATATTATTTCGGGATTTTCGGATGGCACGTTTAGACCGACGGATCTGATTACACAAGACCAGTTTATCAAACTCATCATTACCACACTTGGAAAGACAGACATTACAAATGCGAGCGGATACTGGGCAAGGGAATACATTAACGAGGCCATCTTGCAAGATATCATTAAGCCAGAGACTCCTTTTAATTATGATGGGTACAAAATGCAAATCACAAGAGCAGAAATGGCACAGATTGTGGTGAATGCGCTTAATGAAAGTTACGGAGATTTAAGTACGTATAAAGAGAAAATAAAAGACTTCGATCAGATACCGTCTAAGTATCAGGATGCGGTTTTAAAAGTATATAGTAAAGAAATTATTATGGGTTATAAGGATGGAGAGTTTAAGCCGGAGAATATCCTAACTCGAGCAGAGGTCACAGCGGTTTTATCTCGAATTCTAAATAAAACCCGAATAAAGGATATCAAGGTGCTTACGAGTGCAGAGGAGAACAGGTTAAAAAACTATACCAAAAATGCAAAACTTCCCTATAACCGTGGCACAGATAAGTTCGTGGATTTTGGAACGGCGATCACCAAGATTAAATCCTATAACGTAGACTTTAAAAAGACCGCTAAGATGTATCTTGAAAACTTTATTTACGGTGTAAACTTTGAACAATTAAAGAACGATACCAGGATGTTGGATGAGGTTTATAAGACGGTTTGTGGAATCTATGATGTATATGACGGGGGAACAAATCTAAAGTACAATCAATATATTGATAAAAAGATAGCAGAGGATATTAAAGAAAAAAATATAACGCTGGCCAGGTTTGAAACAAATGAGAATCTGATGTATATTTCAAAAGATGAGACCATTCGGATTCGTGGAGTTTTACTATATAAGTATATCAGTACAATCAAAGAAGGCATGCAAACAGAGAAGCTTTATAAAGAAAATATAGAGATCGAAATTACGCTAAACAGTTTGAGGCAACCAATTGTTGTTCAGTACTTTGTACTGGGGGGAAACTAAGATGAAAAAGGCATTGAGAAAAAATAAAATAGTGGTGACGCTCTGGACGGTCTTATTTTTATCAGTGTTTTTTTCTATGCAAGGGAATGCACTTACAGTGATTTCAGATTTCTTTTGGGATACACAAGAATATCAAGAGATTGGAGACCCACTTACCAGAAAACAGGTGAGGGTAAAACATGTGAGTGGGACGAAGGAGATTTCAACATCAGAGGTAATGGATCTTAGGGTGTATGATGACGATGGAAATCCACTACTCTATCAGCTCAACGTGGATTTTAAAAAGGATAAGGGGCTAACCACTTTCTATATCGATGGTGTTTCCAAAGTAATCTTGGGTGCCAAATCGGAGCTTCAATATTTGAAACCAGATATGTCAAGTGAACAAAAGAAAATGAACACCATCTACGACAGTGATGAGTTTTATTATACTTTTAACCTGGTAAAAGCATTTAAAGATGGGGTCAATGATGTGATTATTAACTGGAACGATCACAACATCTTTGGTCATTTTACCAGCAAGCTTTCAAAAGAGAATATCGCCGTGCCAACCACTCATAACTTTATGTCTACTTATCATGTTCCTGAGAAGATCAAGCTGGATCTTGCGGCTTCCATTTATGATGAAAATGGGGCGGTAGCTGCGGATAAATATGAATGGTATCTTACCGGAAAATTTATTGATATTGAGACGGAAGAGCGACAACTTGTTTTGGTTGGGACAATGGGTCCCTCGATTACGAAGGAGATGGAGATTGCGATTAATAGAGCGGCCACTGGACAGTATACCGCCAATATATCGGTTTACGCTGGGACCTCGGCTTATATCTTGGGAAATGTACCGATTGTAAATAATAAGCTGATCTTATATAGCGGAGTACGTGCCACAAAAGGGATGATGACGGATGTAAACATGAAGATGATTGAAATTGAAATTACGGGATTGCCAAAAGAGGTAACCGGAATGACCGCCGAGCTTGTGGTCACACCGAATGTATCTTCTATTGATCGAGCAAATCTGGTGGATGGTAAAGCGGTGATCAAACTAGATATGCGCTCATGGATCCAAATCTCCCCGAAAGAGGAACCAAATAGTTATAAATGGTATATTGGTACAGAAGATTTTACAACCATACCAGACAACAAAGGAACGAATAAGACCTCAAAGATTACAGAGGAGGGAATTAAGTTTAAAGCGAGTCTAGAGGATGAGGCGTATGCAACCATCCGGGTTCCGGTTCTAAAAAATATGAATGTAATTACCTTATATACGGGGGTTCGTATCTGGAGTGACACACTGAAGAAGAGTGTGGAAGTAAAGAAAGCGATTACCATTCCACTTACCGGAGAAGCCAAGACAGAGCTTCCGGTTGTGGCACCGGGAAGCGAAAATCTGGATGCGGATGAACCACCGACTATTGAATACTTTATGAACGGAGAAGGTGGAAAATATACATTTAATACAGGCAGAAACAGATGGGAAATCATAGGGGAATCTTGTAACTATATCTATGTAAGAGTGGCTTCTGTTGTCGGAATGAAAGATGCCTTCTACTCCTTCCATGATGGCAGCAAGTTTGTGGAAGTGAACAAATCCCTTCTGGACATTTCTCCAAATGCAGAAGGCTTTAGACCAGTACCAATTCCAAGTAGTATGAAGGAGGGAAATGTAAACCTTCATATCGTGGCGACGGATTTAGAAGGCAAAAAGGCAACAACCAGCACGGCGCTTCAACTTCGAAATGATTATAATGGAGACTATATTGTGCCAGATGATAAGGGAAGTATCCGAAATGGGGTACGAGAGGTTCCTGTGGCAAGTCTGTTTGCAAACAGTAGTAATACAGTGGATGCCCTAAAGATTACGAGTGTGTATGATATAAAGTGGAAGATGGATGCCATCTCCACAGCCAAGCCAGTTAAAATTCCGAGTATGCCGGTTTATCAAAATGCGATTAATGACACCATTGGACTAGGATATATGGTTGACTTTAGATTAGATATGCTGGGATATGGGCTGGACACCAATGACAAAGTAACCGTCAATACAGCCTTCTATGGCATTCTAGGCAATGAGCTTGTAAAGCTAAAGCTATTTATGCCAGATGGGAACAGAGAGGTAGAGGTAAATGCATCGCATAGCTTCTATGGCCAGGCGGTCTCCCAAGTATTTTTAAAGAATGGAGAAAGCAGTAAAAATTTAAAGAGCTGGAAAGCGGATGGAGAAAAAACTGCGCTAGAGTTTGGATATTATCTTCCGGCCAACGCAATCTTTAAATATACAAAAGACAATAAGGAGATAAAATATGTGGGGAATGAGGTACTTGTCACCTTCAAAATCTATATGAAAAAATGGTATGACGGAACAAAGGGAAGCAACACCTTACATGAATACACCAAACGGACACTACAATCAATGGGTACGGTGGTAAACACGACCTACGGTAAATCCAGACTGGATTCGAGAATTCAAAATGAGCTTCAAGTTTTCTGGTACGATCTTAAAAACACAGCGCTTACAGATGTATCGGGAGGGGCTACTCAGAGGTAGCATAAGAAAGATTTATTTATGTATCATATCATTATAAAGAGTTGGTTAAAATAGAAGAAGCCAACTCTTTTCTTTTACATAATTGAGCGTGACAGAAAAGTTAGTTTTCAACATGGGGCAGAAAAATTATAATTTTTTCAATTTTAAAAATTACTGAAAAAAAGGATGCCGAAGCATATTATTATTGACATAATATTAAAAAATAAGTTAAAACGGCTGTTGATAAGTAAAATGGTAAATATTACTTTAATGCAAAGTATTGCAACGGCTATGGGATGGTGGTATAATATAGTTAGTATAGTATGCATTTTTTCTAAGCTAAGGAGGGCGAAATGCAAGGAATCAAAAGTAGAATAAAACAATCCACCTTTATTTTAACCTTGATTTTTATAATCATTTTTTCAGGGGTCAATGTTCATGCAACAGGGAAGTTGCGGGTAAAAGAGATGAAAACATGGGGAACATCTTCCGATGATGTGCTTCATGCATCAACTGGAATAACAGATTCTGGTGAGCACTATTCAATTGTGGTAGGAGAATCGGCTGGCAACTTCTACATAGCCAAGATAGACTCAAATAATGATGTGGTAGAAGAATGGAACCTAGGGACATCCGGGACGGATGTGTTTAAAGGGGTGACCAAAACGCTAAATGGGGATATTCTTGCATGTGGCTTTAGTAATGGAGATTTGGAGGAGGTCGCATCGGTCTATTACCCCCTTTCGCAACCTCAAAACCCAGGTGGATACATGGGTGTTTTTGCGCTTTTTGATTCTGATTTAAACCTGCTTCGTCTTAGCGCTTTCGGAGGAGAGGGAGACGATTGTGTTTATTATATATCTGATCCAGACATGAATGGAGACATGTATTTTGTTGGATCCTCAACAGGGGACATTGATACAGGATCCGAACTACTTGAAAACAAAGGCGGAAAGGATATTATTGCTGGAAAGATTAATGATTTTGCAGAAATTGATCTGCTAAAAATGTACGGAAATGTGTACGATCAAGAGTTGTATGCGATTACAGGCGGATCCGTAGAGGAGAAGATTGCGGTTGGGTACACCGTGGGGGACGCCAATTTCACAAACACGCCAAGCTCGAATGGAAGAGATTTTTTGGTTTTGGTTTTTGAAGACACGGATATGAGTATTATTAGTAGAAAGGCATTTGGCACATCAGGAGATGATGTTCTAAACCTTGTGGATGCCTATCAAGTAGCTGGAGAGCAGTGGGCCACTGTGGGTGGATACAGTGACGGTAATTTAACTCCCCTAGGTGGAAACGCAGGCGCGGGCGGATATGACGCGGTTGCTTTTGAGCTGGATGAGTTGTTAACAAGGCAGAACACCTTTCAAAAGGGAACGGAAGGAAGCGACTTTTTCAACTATGTCTCCTTCTACGGTGGCAATATTTATGCAACGGGAACGCTAAACGGCCAATTTTATATAGAAAATCAAGCGGAATCAAAATATAGAGTGTTTGGTGGAACAGGTATTGATCATCTTACTCTTGGATCTAGGTTTGGTGCCACCACCTCGGATTTTAGTTCCACAGATATTCCGGAAATTAAGAATCTAACGATCACCAATAAGGGTGGTTATGACTTTGTTGCTTTGAAAATTGAGAACAATAGCAAACCAGTTGTAACCATTACAAATCCAATAGAGAATAAAATCGTTTATAAGAATGGAAATGGAAATAAGATTATAATCTCTGGGACAGTTGCAGACGGAGACAATGACCAAGTAGTGGTGAGTGCAACAATAGGCGGTGTAAAAAAGACGTATACCGTTTTGAATCCAGGTACGGACAATACCTTCACACTTGAGTGGGAAGTGGATGCTGATAAAGACAATATTGCACTTGGAACTTACACAAACATTATGGTGACGGCAGAAGATAGTATGGAAGAGACAGGAACAAAAACCATTACCAATAATATTGTGGTGGTGACGGCGGCTTCAATCGGTTTAACCATTGGAAGCACAGAGGTTATTACCGATGCGATCACAAATTTAACCACCATACATTATACATTCACATTTGCTGAAGCTGTAACAGACTTTATAGCAGATATGATTGAGGTGACGAATGGAACCAAGGGAACATTTAGCGGCAGCGGTACAAGCTACACATTAGAAGTAACATATGTATCAGAAGGAGCTCAAATTGTCAGTGTTCCTCTAGATAGTACCAAAACGACAGATGGAAACAAAAATGCAGCGGCTAGCTTAACCAATACCATTGATACAGTGGCACCAACGATCACGGTGAGTGTAAGTGACGATGCCATTTCGAGCAAGAGAAAGAATATGACAATCACCACCACGGATGGTACGGGTTCTGGCCTGGTTGTTGGGACAGTTTACCAATACCAACTTGGTACGAGCAATACCGAAGTTCCGACAGGAAGTTGGAAAGCATATGTAAGTGGAACAGAGGAGGTGATTGGAAGCGGCATCACAGGGACTCGCTATATTTGGGTAAAGAAAGTGGTGGATAAAGCAGGAAATAGTAGTGTAGAAAATGTTACGGACTATACAGTGAGTGGAGCACTTGAATTTGATAATACGGCACCAGACATCTCAATGTCTGATCCGGAAGAAGATGAAAGGGATATTCCGATCACACGGGGAAATATAGTGCTTTCTGCCAATGAGGCGGTGATACCGGGTGGTGGCACAATAGTTATAGCATGTTATCGAGCATATATACATGGACGTGAGAATGATGCGTCTCATGTAGACTTTGAAGCAGTGGCTTTATCAGAGTATATTCAAGGAACAGGAAACAATATCGAGATAACAATTCCGATCTCTGCATTCTTGAGTGGGGGAAATGCGCTTACTTTACAAAACAATATGGAATATCAAATTTCTTTAGAGAGTGAGGCATTCATGGATGTAGCGGGTAACAGTAACACCCCAAACATACTTGGTCGTTTTTATACTTCGTTTGACGCTAAGGCACCAACAGTTACTTTTACTCCAAATGGTCAGTCCGCTTATACAAGGAATATTGCGGCGGGTGTCAACATAGCCATTTCAGATGACCCGTTAAGCGTAGAAGAAAATGCTTGTACGGGAATAGATTTTAGTAAAACAAAATATATCTGGGTACAAGGAAGTGGAATTCCAACCGATGGTGACTTCAATGCAGGTACAGCGATTTCTAGTGCAAGCACCACAGTCGTAACGCCGAATGGAACAGGGGATTATTATCTATGGGTAAGGTCTGTTGATAATGTTGAAAATAGCGAGGATATTTCGAGCAATGTGTTCAGATTTGATAATACGGTCCCAGTTATTACGATTACACCAGATAACAGTACGGCAACCAAGACAAAGAGCGTGACAATTACAGCCACGGACGTAGGCTCGGGTCTTGCATTAAGCAATGAGTATACGTATCAATTAGGAGATAGTGCAACAGAAGCGCCAACCGGAAGTTGGAGTCCATACGTGAGTGGGATACCATTTACGGTTGGGGATAGCATTACAGGAATAAAATATATATGGGTAAAGACGATTGCAGATGCTGCGGGTAATACAAGCACAGAGAACGTAGCGGGTTATACAGTGAGTGGAGCCTTTGTGTTTGACAATACGGCACCAGTCATTGCGATTACACCAAATGGTGATAATACGCCAAGCAAAATAAAAGAAGTGACAATTGCTGTGACGGAAGTAGGTACAGGTCTAGCGGCAGGCAATGAATATCAGTATCAATGGGGAACAAGTAACACCGAAGAGCCATTAGGCGAATGGAGTAACTACAGTAGTACAGGAACAACTGAAATTAATTTTGGATCGACTGTGACAGGAACAAGGTATTTATGGATCAAAACAATATCGGACAATGCAGGGAATAGTAGCTTAGAGAACATACCAGGTTACATGGTTAGTGAAGCCTTTGTGCTTGATAACACGGCTCCAGTCATTACGATTACACCAGATAACAGTACGGCAACCAAGACAAAGAGCGTGACAATTACAGCCACGGACGTAGGCTCGGGTCTTGCGTTAAGCAATGAGTATACGTATCAATTAGGGGATAGTGCCACAGAGGCACCAAGCGGAAGCTGGAGTCCATACGTGAGTGGAACACCATTTACGATTGGAAGTGGCATTACAGGAACAAAATATATATGGGTAAAGACGATTGCAGATGCTGCGGGTAATACAAGCACAGAGAACGTAGCGGGTTATACTGTGAGTGGAACCTTTGTGTTTGACAATACAATCCCAACGATCAGCAATGTGACAATCTCAAGCAATCATACACCAAGTGCTTATGCGATTAATGGAAAAACCATTACGCTTACATTTGAATCCAGTGAAACCATTACTGCACCAACCGTAACAATTGCAGGTAAAACGGCGAGTGTTACAAATACAGGGAACAACTGGACAGCCACCTATCTGGTTGGGTCAGGTGTGACCGAAGGACCGGTTGCGATTAGTATCAGTGGATATGCGGACATGGTCGGAAATAATGGAGATACACATACAAATATTGACTCGGGTAGTGTCATTGTAGACACCATTGCGCCAATCATTTCAAGCATAATGCCAAGCGGAACGGGCGTTCCTACAAGCACTTTCAACATTGTGTTTACAATCAGTGAAAACATTACAGCGGGAGCAGGAAGAGTGCAAATAGAGGTTGATAGCGCAACTTATACAGCGAGCATTACAGGAGCAGATATTTCTGGCTCTACACTTACTGTACCAGTGAGTCGGTTTTCGGGTGGATTTACACTTGCTTACAATAAGACTTACTATGTAAATGTGGAGGCTTCTCTATTTAAAGATATAGCCGGCAACACAAATGTGGCGACGACGGGCCATGTGGGTACGCGTACTTTTGAAACCAGTGTAGATATCACACCGCCAACCGTCATCTTTACACCGAACACCCAAACCACACCTGTACAACAAATTGGGGTATGGATGGAAGCACAGGATGTTTCGGGAATAGGTGCTGCAATGAATCCATTTGTCGACTATGTATGGACGACAAATGCGACCATAGCAGAGGGGTCACTCGAGGCATTTGTAAATAATCCGGAGTATACGGATTCCCCATCTGGCGCAACGGGGGATTATTACCTATGGGTTACTGCGACTGATAATGCGGGAAATACTGGTTGGAGCAGAAGTGGAGTCTATAAACTAGACAACACCGCGCCGACTGCAAAACTCACCACACCGACTGGAAATAGTTTGGCAACACCAGGCACAACAGTAAATCCGGAAGGGTTGACAAACCTTGTGCTTACCTTCGATGAAACCGTGACAGTGAACACGGGTTCGATCTCAGTGATTGAAACCACAAGCCAAGGGAGCAAAACCTATACCACCACTGTAACGGGTGCTCAGCTCAGCGGAAGCGGAGCAAGCACAACACTAACAGTGCCAGTGACATCCTTTAAGGATGGTTCAAATGCCACACTCAAAATGTCCTATAATGCTCACTATGAAGTAAGAATGGGAGGCTCAGCCTTTAAAGATATAGCAGGGAACGGAAATGATGCGGGAGTCGTGGATTCGTTTGATACCTTGGTAGATATCACCGCACCAACCGTAACCTTTGCGCCGGACACTCAAACCACTCCTGTAAAAAGTATTGATGTGTATGTAACAATGGAGGATGAAGTGGGTGGTTCGGGTCTTGATTCTATTGGATTTACGAGTGCCTATATTTGGAATACAGACCCAGATTCCCACGATTCGGGGACTAAATATTTTATACATTCGGGGAATCAGACAATTAGCTCACCATTTATCGGCGTAACAGGAGATTACTATCTCTGGGTTTATGCAATTGATAAGGCAGGAAATGGTGGTTGGACAAGAAGCGGTGTGTATAAGTTAGACAACACCTCGCCGACGATCACGGATATCAGGATTGTTAGTAACAACACAACCAATACCGCATATGCCAGTGCTGGCAATACGATAACGGTTTATCTGGATGCCAATGAGGCACTTCAAGCCCCAAGTATGACGATTCTAGGAAAGACGGCAACGGTTAGCCAGGTAGGGGATGCAAGTCACTTTAAAGGAGAAGTAAGTGTTGTTTCGGGGGATACTCAGGGAGTGATCAGTTTTAGTATTACAAATATTAAAGATACAGCGGGAAATGCAGTGGCGGGAAGTCGGACAGCCACAACAGACGCGAGCAGTGTAACCGTGGATACGATCAAACCGGTAATGAGTTCAATCGTATTAAGCTCAAGTGTGACGGCTACAGGACCGGTGACCTATACGATTACGGTCACGGATGCAAGCGCAATCACAGCGGATATAGATAAGGTCAACATTGTACCACAAGGAATAGGCAATGCGGTTTGCGGAAGCAAGACGCTAAATGTCAGTGGAAATGTGGTTACTTTGACTTTGTCGAGCCTAAGCGGAACAGGTGAACTAAAACCAGTGTTTGACGCAGGCTTTATAATAGATGCTGCGGGAAATCTGAGTGATGCGGATAGCACCACTGCGGATAATGTAGAGGTGGATAACGATGCACTAGGGGTTACAATCAGTTATCTTCCAACAGGAGGCAACTATAAGGGGGGAATCACCTTAGAGATCATTGCGACCTTTAATAAGGGAATAAAGAGTTCGCCAAATCCAAAAATTACGCTAAGTGGGGTGGTGGATTTACCTGCCACAAACCTAACAAAAGATCTAAGCGATATGACAGATACAATTTATACCTATGAATATAACGTTCCAGCTGGAATAGATGGAGCGGTGAATGTAAGCATCAGCAATGCAGAATCATTGCTAGGTAAATTGCTGGTGGGTGGAACAAATGCCGGCAACTTCAGAATCGATAACACCAGACCGACCATCACAATTAGTCCGAATAGTAGCACGGCCACAAATGAGAAGGAGATCACAATCACAGTGAGTGACAGTGGTTCCGGTTTGAGTACAGCAAATGTCTATCAGTATCAATTAGGAGATAGTGCCACAGAGGCACCAACTGGAAGCTGGAGTCCATATACGAGCGGAACAGCGTTTACGATTGGAAGTGGCGTCGACGGCACAAAATATGTATGGGTGAAGAAAGTAGCCGACAAGGCAGGCAATACAAGCATAGAGGATATAGAGGGGTATACCGTGAGCGATGCCTTTGTGTTTGACAACGCCGAACCAATCATCACAATGCATAGCCCGGCTCGCCAAGAAGTGGGCGTAGCAATTGATCTAAGCAACATCGTGCTTTCTGCGAGTGAAACAGTGACGGCAGGAATGGGAAATATCTATGTTCAAAGTGGAGCTTATATCTATCCCGCGGCAATCCAAAGTAGTTATATTAGTGGAAGTGGAGCAGATACCAAGATTACCATTCCAGTGAGTGACTTTGGTTTCATGACTTGGCCGATTTGGAATAACCTAATTCTAGGCTACAATGGAACTTATTATGTAGGCTGGGATGATGGCGCTTTTCTGGATGCGGCAGGAAACTACCCAAATACATTTTTGATAGATCAGATGGACAACTGGTTTAAAACCATAGAGGATCATGCTGGTCCAACCGCTCTCTTTGATCCGAATGGCCAAATTTTTGCGATAAAGACTGTAGCAGGAGAAGTAGAGGTGACTATCAGTGACGCGGTGAGTGGCCTACAATTAGACGCTTGTAAATACCTATGGAGCACAAGTAGCACTCAACCGGCATACACGGTGTTTGCCTCATCCGGAAGTAGGTTTGCTTCGCGCACGATCCTTATACCAACGCCAGTTGCAACTGGGGAGTATTACCTATGGTTGTGGTTGTATGACAATGCGGGAAACCAAAGTTATATTCGTAGCAACGTGTTTAAGCTGGACAACAGTGGGCCAAGTGTAAGCTATGATACGCCGCCGAATAGCACAGCAGTAAAAAGCATGGATGTGGATGTAACTATTATAGATACCTTATCGCAGATTCATAATACTTCTAGATATAAATGGACCACGGATACAAGAATGCCAACCTCAAGCGATTTCTCAGTAATGGGAGACCCTCGAATAGATCTGCTTTCTGCAATAATAACAATGGGCGGGAGAAAAGTAGAAACGAGCATCTCTACTCCTGAAGGCGTGACCGGAAGTTACTACCTGTGGATCAAGGCGGCGGATTCCCTGGGGAATGAAAGCTACACCAAAGCAGGACCGTACCTACTAGACAACACGGGTCCAAGCATCAGTAATGTATTGATGACCAGTGCGCCAGGAAACAGTAGTGGAAGTTATGCAAAACTAAACGATGTGATCACACTGACATTTGGTGCCAATAAAGACCTACAAACACCGAATGTGAAGATTTATAGCAGTATGGGTGCAGAACTAACAGGCGCTGTGACCGTGGCACAAGATGGAGACCTAAGCCACTGGAAGGCAAGCGTACAAGTGGAAGTGGGAGATGCAGAGGGGCTAGTGAGCTTTGAGATCAGTAATCTCAAAGACCTTGCAGGAAACACCAGCGCCAATATTACTACGCTAAGCAGTGGTGTAGCGGTAACCATCGATAAGACAGCGGGTGGAGTGGTGTTTAGTACCACGGGCAACAAGTGGATCGGAAGCGTGACCAAGATCAATGCCAAGGTAAGTGATGCGCTAAGTGGAGTGAAGAGTCTAGGCGGAGGCAACTATGTGGTGAGCTATGCCTTTACAGACAGTACACTGCTAGCAGAAGGCTCAGCTCAGTTCATTCCGGTTAGTGGCGGTGCGATCGTTGGAAGCAGTGGATTGACGCTTGAAAACTTTACCTTATTAAATGGAGCGACCAGCGGGGCAGAAGACCAATATCTGCAACTTAGAATCGAAGATACAGCAGGAAATATAACGGTGTTAAAAAGTGCGGCGTTTAAGTTGGATCTTGATCCACCAGACGCTCCAACGTTTAACTATATGGGTTATAGCACGCCGGTAAATGCGGACCTAACAATTCGTATTACTGCAGGAAGTGATAATGTAACTTCATTGGGGAATATGCGAGTGAAGTATGCGGTGAGCAACTCACTATCCTATAGCGGACCTTATACAACGAGTACGAGTAATGAAGTGGACGTTGATCTAAGTGAGGGAAGACACTATATTCACGCAATTAGTATCGATGAGGCTGGTAACGAAAGTAGCCAGGCAACAAGTAGCCTTATTGTGATTGACAAGACGGCACCAATCGTGAGCATTACAAGAGAAGTCACCGCGACTGAGGTAATTTATACCTTGAGCTTTAGTAAAGATGTTCAAACCCAAGCGGGAGCAAGTGTACTGTTGAATGGAATGGAAGAAATTGCAACCGTTGTAAGGGTAAGCAATACAGAGTATACCATCACGAAAAACATTAGCACGATACGAGGGGATGACAAGATAGAAGTCAGCGCAGCAGCGTTTAAGGATACTTCAAACAATGGAAATGTATATACGGAGAAGACCTTCCAAAACAATGATAAGACACCAGGGAAGACGATCGACGATCTGCTAAAAGAGATTGAAGAACGGGTGAAAAACCTAGACAATCTACCGGACAATGAAAAAGAGAAAGAGATCGATAAGATCGTAGGACTGATCGAGATTGTGGGCGATATGACGCTGACACCAGATCAAAAGACAAGACTAGAGAATGCGTCGAATAGTTTGCTAGAGAAGAGCATGAAGTACATCGGAAGGATGTATGTGGTTACGGAAGAGAAGAGTATAGTTACGATTGTACCGAAGGTCACAAACATCCGATATGTACTAGAAGAGATCGTGCGAGTAGAAAATGTGCTCATCAAGATCAAAGGTCAAAGTGTACTGAAAAACAATAAAACAGCACTAGTGAAAGTGCCGGTTGTGAAGAAGGAAATGACCTTTGAGAACAAGAAAGAATACATTGAATTGATTCAAAAGCATGGATTAAATGTACGTCTTGAACAGGGAAGTGGAAGCTGGTATATCAGTAGCGGTGTGTTGGATACACCAAAGGGAATCGGACAATATGAATTGGTACTGCAAAAGATTGATGCTGCCACCGACCTTGGAAATACTCTAAAACAAGTGAATGATATGATTCGCATCAAGCTCTATTATGTAGAGAGTGGCGTTCGGAGCATTGCAGGCAGCAACCTCATAAAACCGATCGAGCTAGAGGTACCGATCAGTACCACAAAAGACGTTAAGGTATATAAAGTCTTAAGTGTGGGTCATACGGAAGAGGTAAAGAGCACGATCAGTGGAGGCATTGCAAGCTTTAAGGCAATCGAGGTGGGAAGCTATGTGTTCGCGGTATCCACGGAATTTAAGGATATCGATGATCACTGGGCAGAAGAATATATCAAAGAGCTGCAGGATCGTGGAATTACAGAGGGGTCAGAAGACGGTGTCTTTGATCCGGATGGAGAGATTACAAGAGCGCAAGCGGGTGTATTTGTAGCCAGAACACTAAAACTGAGTCCGGTAGCCTATACCACGAAGTATAAAGATATTTCGGACGGAAAATGGTATACGGATGATGTCTTAAGCGCAAGTAGTAAAGGATTATTACTTGGGTATACAGATGGAACCTTTAGACCAAACGTCAAATTGAGTAGAACAGAGATGACAGCAATCATGATGAGGGTGTATGAACTGCTTATGAAAGAAGATCTGAGCAAGATTGCGGCAACGGTAACGGAAGACTTTGCAGACTTTAAGGATGTGGGCAACTGGGCAAAGACTTATGTAAAGGCAGCAAAAGGAGCCGGAATCGTAGAAGGAGTCGGTAAGAATAAGTTTGAACCGAACCGAATCGTAACAAGAGCAGAGCTAGCCAAGATCATCGTGGAAATTTTAAGAAGGTCAGAACAGTAAAAACGAATAGAATGCATGAAAAAAGCACCATACCTTAGCAGTGGTGCTTTTTCCTGTCCTATTTTCCAACGCAGAAATGATGGAAGATCGAATGGATAATATCCTCTGAAACATTCTCTCCAGTGATGTTTCTAAGATGTGCGTAGGCGTTTGTGAGGTCAATTGAGAGCAGATCTTCCGGCACCCGCTCTATTTCTTCTAGCACCTTTTGGATACATTCCCTTGCCTTTATGAGGGATTCTTTGTGACGGATATTGGTAATCAAAAGATCATTTGAGACGGAAAGCTGATCCTTAAAAAATAATTCCTTGATTTTATCTTCTAGTTCAACGATTCCAGTGTCTTGTTGAATGGACATTTGGATGGTCTCAATCCCTTCTAACCGGGACGTATCTAATCGGCTTGGTAAATCGGTTTTGTTGATAATCCCAATTGTTTTTTTGTCACGAACCAGTGCTAGGATGGAGAAATCCTCTTCTGTGAGCGCATTACTTGCATCAAACATACAGAGAACGAGGTCTGCCTCCTTAATCCAGTCTCTGGTTCGGCGAATGCCAATCCTTTCAACCTCGTTGGGTGTCTCTCTTATACCTGCCGTATCCACTAGCCGAATTGGAATGCCATCTAGGTTTAACAGCTCTTCCAAGGTATCCCTTGTGGTTCCTGCAACATCGGTTACAATGGCTCTTTCGTATTTTAATAAGCGATTGAGTAAGGAGGATTTGCCCACATTCGGTTTGCCGATAATGACGGTTTTGATGCCCTCTTTTATCATTCTACCGGTGTCAGCGGTTTTTAGCAGCGCATCTATTTTTGCTTTTATCTCCACCAATTTTTCTTGAATTTTTTCTTTACCGAGCTCATCCACTTCATCGGGATAATCAATGTTCACCTCTATATGGGAGAGCAATGATAGCATCTGTTCTGCCAAATCAGAGATATATTTGCTGAGACCGCCGTGTAATTGTTTTATAGCAATGTTTAAAGCATAATCGGAGCTTCCGGAGATCAGGTCGTTGACTGCTTCTGCCTGCGTTAAATCCAGCTTTCCATTTAAGAAAGCCCTTTTTGTAAACGCGCCGGGTTCTGCTAGGTAAGCCCCCGCCTCAAGCAAAACTTCTAAAACCTTTTTTGTGATTAAAACACCACCATGACAGTTGATCTCAATTAGATCCTCGCCGGTGTAGGTATTGGGGGCCTTCATAATAGAGAGCAAAACCTGATCGATGACCTCTCCCTGATGTACAATGTTTCCCAGATGAAGGGTATGAGAGGCATAGTCTTCGAAATATTCTCCATGCATAGGTAGAAAAACTTTCTGAACGATAGAAAAAGCATTAGGTCCGGTCAATCTAATAATAGAGATCGCCCCTTGACTTAATGCTGTAGAGATTGCACATATGGTTTGATGACTAGTCAACATATTTAACCACCACGTATCGATTTGGTTCATTCCCCACACTTGTGGTTTCGATGTGTTCTATACCTTGTAAGGCGTTGTGTATCACCTTTCTCTCAAACGAAGACATGGCATTCAGGTTGTATGGCTTTCTGGATTCCAGCACTTTCTTAGACACCGATGCGGCAAGCGCCTCTAAGGTTTCTTGTCTTTTTTCACGGTATCCGGAAATATCCACCTGAACGTTCAGGCGGTATCCTGAAATTTTATTAAATGCAAGGTTTAAAAATTCTTGAATTGCATTTAGGGTAGCACCCCTTGTGCCGATTAAGTATTTTACATCACTCCCAATAAAACTCACTTCAATCCGATTTCCCTCTGGATTGGATACGTAATAGTCCACGGTGAGGCCGATTTTTTTAACGAATTCTTTTAAGAAAGGCTCGGCGCTTGTTTCAATATTGAATTTCTCTGAAACTTGTACAATGGCTGGCTTTCCACCAATACCAAGAATACCCCGAACACCTTCGTCAATGATTTTTACAAAGGCATTTTCCTTCGTAATCTGTAGTTCTTTGCATGCATGTTCTATAGCCTGGTCAACTGTTTTTCCTTCTTTTTGAATAAAATTCATGGCGATTCCCCCTATATGAAAAAATAAATATATTAAAATAGCAGACGAGGTCTGTTATTTGATAATCTTTCTAAAGAGTAGTTGTTGCCCAATTTGTATGATGCTACCAAGCGCCCAATAAAGGCCAAGTCCTGACGGGAAATTGAGGGCTGAGAAGAAGATGAGGACAAGCATAAAATTGGTCATGCTGTTCATAGATTGCATCATCTTGGCTGTTTGTTCATCCATCTCCCTGTTTGCCTTTGAAGTCATTTTAATAGAGATATAGGTCGTGAGTACAGTCAGAATCGGGATGATAATACTAATGCTCATCAAAACCGGTGGGTTAATAAGGTTAATCCCACAAAAGGTTTCAATATTGTTTTTTTCAATCAAAAGATTTTGAGCAGGGCCATTGACAAGAGTCGAAAAGTGAGTGTTCCAATCCGTTTTGGTAAGATTGGTTAAAAGGCCAGGAATGTTTTCAGTTAGATTAATATCTGGCTTATACTTTTTGATTTTGGCCAACTCCGTCAGAATCTCTTGATAGTTGCTGAGTTCAAGAACTTTAATGGTTAGACTGTCATAAATGGTTTTGAGCTTTGCGATGTAAAGATAAGGCGTTTTGAGTACTGCAAAAAGAGCAATGATGATTGGAAATTGAACGAGCGCGGTAATGCATCCGCCAATCGGGTTTGCACCATGCTTCGCGTAGAGCGCATTCATTTCTTGAGCCATTGCTTGTTGACTATCTAAGTCTTTTTTATCTTTATATTTATCTTGAATCTTCTTTAACTCGGGTTGCATTTTTTGGGTCTTTTGCGTAGAAACCTGTTGTTTATAAGACAAAGGAAGTAGTGCAATGCGCACAATAATTGTAAAAACAATAATGGCTAGACCCAAAGACCCCACGGGTGATAGGTGATAGAGCCAATCAAAAATTTCATTAAATACATATCCAAAAGCCACCGCTAAAAAGCTTGGTTTGGTTGTTGTCAGTAAAAACATATACACACTCCTTATTTTAAAGGATCATAGCCCCCTCTGCTAAAGGGGTTACATCTTAAAATTCTTTTTATAGCCAAGTAAGTACCTCGAAGTGCTCCATATTTACAAATTGCCTCATGGGCATAAGCGGAGCAGGTGGGGTTAAACTTACAGGTTCCAAAATGGTTTCTAAATACGGATCTCTTGATGAGGCGATAGAGATCGATCAATGCCAAAAGAATGGCTTTCATATGTAAATCCCTGCTTTCTTTAACAAATCGATCAGGGCCTCTTCCACTTCCATCTCTTTTTTCTCCAAAATCGGTTTCCGCGTAATCAAGACAAGATCAAAAGAAGGTTTTATCTTTCCTTCGACATGCCTGAATGCTTCTCTTACAAGTCTGGTTGCACGATGCCTCATAACACTATTTCCGACTGTCTTACTAGAGCATATTCCTAGACGTTTGTAGTCAAAAGTATTGTTTAAAGTATACAATATTAGTAGCGGATTTGCAACAGATTTTCCATATTTATAAATTTTTCTAAACGCTCGATTCTTTAGGGAAATAATTTTCTCCATAATTTCTCCTACAAAAAAATAGCCCAAGGCCATTATTTTTATACAGTTAAACTATGTCTTCCTTTTGTACGTCTTGCAGCGATCACTTTGCGACCGGCCTTTGTTGCCATTCTGCTAAGGAATCCATGTTCTCCTGATCTTTGTTTCTTTTTTGGTTGATAGGTTCTTTTCATGCCTCTCTCCTTTTCGTAAACTTCATGTATTATACAGCAGAACTTTTGAAAAATCAAGAGATAAATCAAAAAAATGCAAAAAACCAATCAAAAAAAGCCACCTTTTTAAGAAATGGCTTTTTTAAGTTTATTCCACTTCGGGTCCGTTTTGGTTTTCTAGGAAGGTATCTCCCGTCAAACCAGCCACAATGGATTTGTACCCATCTTCTCTTGCCTCTTCTTCTCCAAGGAGCTGTAAGAAGCCAACAAGGTCGGTTGTTGAGGCATCCTTTTCGGGATCTACAGCCTTTAATAAGGTTCCAGAAGCTTCATCGCACAGGATAAAGCCTTTGTCTGTAAAATAGACATTCATATCGCCCAACTCATTCAAAATGATTCTTCTTTCATTCTCATCACAGGTTTTAAGCCTTTCTTCTAAACCATCCAGACTATTCTGATTCAGCACAACGTGTTTATATCCTTTTTTATCTTCCAAAATCTTGTGGTCTACACCACTAAATACTTCATTTAAATCCACCAAATAGTTTCGGTAAACAAAATCCACCATCTCTCGGTCCTCTTTATTACTCCGGTTGTATACCTCGATAATATTCCCGTCCGTATCGAGCACCTGAATAATGCCTTTTTCATACTCTCGATAGATCACCGGGGTTGAGTAGGGATTCATATAATCCTTTTTTTCACCATTTAACAGATATTTTGTTTGAATGTCGCCCCTGTCGTCTCTAAACCAGTAGGCCTCAACCGATTCAATCGACTTTTTCATTTGTCCATTTGAGGTCAGGTTTGGATCATAGGACTGAAGGTGGTCCATTGCTGCATGCGCACCAAATCCCAAAAGAAATGCAGCAACAAGCCCTAAAGCTCCTTGCCTTCTTCTGTTATGCCTTGTTCCTGTAGAACCCTTTCGTACCACTTGATAGTATTCATCGTGATTCTTATTTGACATCTTTAAAAACCTCCAAATATAAGAATATTATAACATAAATCCCATAAAATGTCAATACTTATCATAAAAAAGGACTCCCGCTCGGGGAGTCAAATACAAATCTTTTATTATAAAGAATTTTAGTACGAGGCTCAGTATGCTCAGAGCGATGGTCACGATCCAACTAGAGACGATACCTCTAAAAAGAAGTTCTGCGTAATACCACAGATAGACCACATTGCGTATAAGCAGATTTTGAACCACGATGCCAAGTACATATAGGCCAAGAAAAATGGTTGCGATCACACTGGTGTGAATCTGTCCTCCGGCGAGGAAGGAGAACGTTACTGCGATAAGGGAAGCGCTACAAATAACCATTTCATGAGACTACACTCCCTAGATAAAATATTTGTTGAAAAGATATACAGGCCATTATTCTATCTTCTATTAAAAAAGCAAGGAACCGGGTCAGAAAAAATCGGCGGGAATTAAAAAAAATTTACATAATCCTATTGAAATTTGGTTTTTGTTGTGATACAATACCTCGCATATGACGAAAAGCAATGATGTGAGAGGTTGCTACAAATGTAGGTTATTCGCACGGAGCTAGCCGGTTCATAGAAACGGGCGAGAGACGATGTATTATGTAAATAAGTGAAAATCATTTTTAAATTATAAAGATGATACACACGGATAAGTTGTACATACGCCACTCTCGTAGAAACAAAATACGAAAAGGAGGGGCTTTTTTAATGGCAAACCAAAAAATTAGAATCAGTCTAAAATCATTTGATCATGAACTGATCGATCAATCCGCGAGGAAAATTGTACAAACAGCAGAAAAGACAGGAGCAAAGATCAGCGGTCCTGTGCCACTACCAACCAAGAGAGAAATTGTTACAATTTTGAGATCTGTTCATAAACACAAAGATTCACGTGAACAATTTGAATCACGTACACACAAAAGACTTATTGATATTTTAGTGCCTAGTCAAGCAACAGTTGACGCACTAATGAATCTAGAATTACCAGCCGGTGTAGATATTAAAGTAGATGTGAAATAAACGAGTAAGCAAAGAAGGAGGAAAAAATGAAGAAAGCGATATTAGCTAAAAAGTTAGGCATGACACAAGTATTTACTGAAGCAGGACTTCTCGTTCCGGTGACAGTACTTCTTGCAGGGCCATGCGTTGTAACACAAAAAAAGACCGAAGAAGTAGATGGTTATGATGCAATCCAAGTAGGATTTTGTGATAAAAAGATAAAAAATACAGTCAAAGCGGAAAAAGGACATTTTGAAAAAGCTGGATTAAAAGATACAGCAAAAAGATACCTAAGAGAATTCAGACTCGACGATCTATCCACTTATGAACTGGGAACAGAAATCAAAGCAGATATCTTTGCTGCTGGAGATATCGTGGATGTATCCGCGATCTCAAAAGGAAAAGGATATCAAGGTAGTATCAAAAGACATGGATTTTCAAGAGGACCCGAAACACACGGTTCCAAATATCATAGACATGCCGGCTCCATGGGTGCAGCAACAACCCCGGGGGTAGTAAGAAAAGGCAAAAAGATGCCAGGACAAATGGGACTGGAAATGGTAACGGTACAAAGCCTTGAAGTGGTAAGAGTGGATGCGGAAAAGAACCTGATCCTTATCAAAGGATCCATGCCAGGCGCAACCAATTGCCTCGTAACCATTAAAGACACCGTTAAGAGTGCGAAATAGGGAAGAAGGAGGAAAAAAGAAAAATGCTTAAAACAGATGTTTACAATATAGAAGGATTAAAAGTTGGAGAAATTGAATTAAATGAAGCGATCTTTGGTGTGGAAGTAAATGAAAATCTTTTACACGAAGCGGTTGTAGCCCAACTTTCCAATGCACGTCAGGGAACAAAAGGGACACTAACAAGAGCAGAAGTTCGTGGTGGTGGACGCAAACCTTGGAGACAAAAAGGAACAGGTCGTGCAAGACAAGGAACCATTCGAGCACCACAATGGAAAGGCGGTGGAGTGGTATTCGCTCCCAAAATGCGTGACTTTACAGTTTCCATGAACAAAAAGCAAAAAAGAGCCGCATTAAAATCAGCCTTAACTTCACGCTTTGCAGAAAACAAGCTGATTGTGCTGAATGAACTTACATTAAATATGCCAAAAACAAAAGAAATGACCAAGATTCTAACCAATCTAAAAATAGATAAAGCACTGATTGTACTCGATAGAGAAGAAAAGACAGCAAAGAACGTAATGCTTTCGGCAAGAAACATTGAAAATGTGAAAACAGCTGGAGTGAATACAATCAATGTGTACGATATCCTTAAATATGATACTTTTGTGGTAACAAAAGAAGCAGTATTAAAGATACAGGAGGTGTACAATGGCTAGTATAAAGTATTATGATGTGATTCTAAAGCCAATTATCACAGAAAAATCAATGTCTCAAATGAGCATGGAAACCACCGTATATAAGAAAGAAAAAGTGGTTGTGGATGGAAAAACGATTCAAAGGGCAATGAAGGACAACAAAGGAAAATTTATAAAAGATGTTGCAACCGTTCGAAAATACGCATTCTATGTGCATACAGAAGCAACAAAGGGACAAATTAAAGAGGCTGTTGAAAAAATGTTTGATGGCGTTAAAGTGGAAAGTATTCGCACAGCGCACATCGTACCAAGCTCAAAAAGAGTAGGGAAGTACACTGGAAAAACCGCAGAAAAGAAAAAAGCAATCGTAACACTTACTGCAGATAGCAAGGACATCGAACTATTTGCGAAGAATTAAGGGAAGGAGAATAGAAAATGGCAGTTAAAAAATTTAGACCGTACACACCTTCAAGAAGACAAATGACAATGTTAAATTACAAAAGTGAAATCACTTCTGATGTAGTAGAAAAATCGCTTCTTGCACCGCTTGCCAAGAATGCAGGTAGAAACGCGCAAGGAAAGATTACTGTAAGACATCAAGGTGGCGGTAATAAACAAAAATATAGAATCATCGATTTTAAAAGAGATAAGGACGGAGTGTTTGCAAAAGTAGATTCCATCCAATACGATCCAAACAGAACATCCAATATTGCGCTTTTGCATTATGAAGATGGAGAAAAAAGATATATTTTAGCCCCACGTAACCTAAAGGTTGGGGAAAGGTTGATGAGCGGAAAAGGTGCAGAAATCAGAGCTGGAAATTGCCTAGCAATGGGAGAGATGCCAATCGGAACACTTATTCACAACATCGAACTAAACCCAGGACGCGGTGGCCAACTTGTAAGGACTGCAGGAAGCTCAGCCCAACTGATGGCAAAGGATGAAAAATATGTTACCTTGAAAATGCCATCTGGTGAAATGAGATTGATTCTTGCAAACTGTAGAGCAACCATCGGAGAAGTAGGGAACCAAGACAATGCACTGATAAACTATGGTAAAGCAGGTAGAAAAGTTCATCTTGGCATCAGACCAACTGTTCGTGGATCTGTTATGAATCCATGTGATCACCCTCATGGAGGTGGTGAAGGAAAGGCGCCAGTAGGAAGACCAGCACCAGTTACACCATGGGGTAAACCAGCACTTGGACTAAAGACTCGAAATAAAAAGAAAGCATCAGGAGCATTAATTATAAAGAGAAAAACAGATAAGAAATAAAATCACATGAAAAGGAGGAAAACATAGTGGCACGTTCATTAAAAAAAGGACCATTCGCAGATGAAAGTTTACTCAAAAAGATAGATGAAATGAACAAAAGTGGAGATAAAAAAGTGATTAAAACTTGGTCGAGAAGATCAACCATCTTTCCACAAATGGTAGGGCATACACTTGCCGTGCACGATGGGCATAAACACATACCAGTTTACGTAAATGAAGATATGGTAGGCCATAAATTAGGTGAGTTTGCATTAACGAGAACCTACAAGGGCCATGGAAAAGGAAAAGAAGTTGCAAAGAAAACAGCAGCTAGAAAATAATAAGGAGGGTTAGCATGTCAAAGGGACATAGAAGTCAGATTAAAAAAGCAAGAAATGAAGAAACCAATGCACAAAAAATACCGATGGCTACAGCAAAATATTTGCATGTGTCTTCGCAAAAAGCAAAATTTGTGCTGGACCTTATTAGAGGAAAAAGCGTAAAAGAAGCGGAAGCGATTCTTTTATACAGTCCTCATAAGGCTGCAGGTCTTGCAAACAAAGTGCTAAAGTCTGCAGTAGCCAACGCAGAGAACAATAAAGGAATGAACCGAAAAGACTTATACGTTGTACACGCGGTAGCCAATGAAGGGCCGATGATGAAAAGAATCAGAGCCAGAGCACAAGGAAGAGCGTATCGAATCGAAAGAAAAACAAGTCATATTAGTATCGGTGTAAACGAGAAATAAGAAAGAAGGAGGGAAACGTTTTGGGACAAAAAGTAAATCCACATGGATTAAGAGTAGGGATTAATAAAGAATGGAGTTCAAAGTGGTATGCAAACGGAGAGTTTGGAGACTACATTGTTGAGGACAACAAGCTCAGAAAATATATCAAAAACAAATACTATAAGGCTGGGATTTCTGGCATTGTTATCGAAAGAACGGCCAAGAGAACCAAAGTGATCATCAAAACATCTAAGCCAGGGATCCTCATCGGAAAACAAGGCGCAAATGTTGGTGTGATGCAAGCAGAAATTCAAAGCTTATCAAGCAGCAATATTCAAGTTGATATTGTTGAAGTTAAAAATCCAGAAAGAAATGCACAACTTGTGGCTGAAAAGATTGCACTGGATCTTGAAAACAGAATTTCTTTTAGAAGAGCAATGAAACAAGCAATGGAAAATGCTATGAAATCAGGCGTAAAAGGAATTAAGACCAATGTATCCGGTAGACTTGGTGGTGCTGAAATTGCAAGAAGTGAGCACTACACACAAGGGACCATACCACTTCAAACACTTAGAGCAGACATCGATTATGGATTTGCGGAAGCAAACACAACTTATGGAAAGATCGGATGTAAGGTTTGGGTCTGCAAAGGCGAAGTGTTAAAAGAGAAGAATAGACAGCATGCTAGAAAAGAGGAGGTGGCGCAAAATGTTGATGCCAAATAATCCAAAAAGAAGAACACAATTTAGAGGTCGTTTAACAGGAAAAGCTACCCGCGGGAGCAAACTTCAATATGGCGAATATGGAATTATGGCTCTTGAGCCTTGTTGGGTAAAGTCAAGACAAATCGAAGCAGCGCGTATTGCATTAACCAGATACATGAAAAGAGACGGAAAAGTTTGGATTAAAATATTCCCTGATAAGCCTGTTACCAAGACAGCAGCTGAAACCCGTATGGGTAAGGGAAAAGGTCCAATCGATTACTGGGCAGCAGTTGTGCTTCCAAACAGAGTCCTATTTGAAGTTTCGGGCGTATCGGAAGCAACAGCACGTGAAGCCATGAGACTGGCTATGCATAAATTGCCACTCAAATGCAAATTTGTGACAAAAGCGATGCTAGAGGAAGGTGATAATAATGAAAAGAAATAAGTTTTTAGAAGAAATAAGCGTAAAGACATCAGAAGAATTACGCGAAGAATTAGTATCACTTAAAAAAGAACTTTTCAACTTAAGATTTCAAAATGCAACCAATCAACTCACCAGTACATCCAGAATTGGGGATGTAAAGAAAAATATAGCAAGAGTACAAACATTGATTACTCAAAAAGAAGCGTTATAGGAAGGAGAAGATATGGAAAGAGCAAACAGAAAATCATTAGTTGGAGTTGTAAAAAGTGATAAGATGGATAAAACCATCGTGGTTCAAGTTGAAGAACGTAAAAAACACAAATTATATAAAAAGATCATGACAAGAACAACGAGCTTTAAAGCACACGATGAAGAAAACAGCGCACACATTGGAGACACAGTGGAAATCATGGAAACAAGACCACTTTCACGTGAGAAGAGATGGCGTCTTGTAGAAATATTAAAGAAAGCCGAATAATGGAGGTTAGAAATGATACAACAAGAAACAAGACTAAAAGTTGCCGACAACACCGGTGCGAAAGAATTACTTTGCATTCGGGTGATGGGGGGATCAAATCGAAAATATGCCAATATAGGAGACACCATCATTGCTGCTGTTAAAGATGCAACACCAGGCGGAGTTGTTAAAAAAGGAGACGTGGTAAAGGCAGTGATCGTGAGAACTGTAAAAGGACTTAAGCGGAAAGACGGTTCCTATATCAAATTTGATGACAACGCAGCAGTGATTGTAAAAGATGATTTAAGTATGAGAGGGACTCGTGTTTTCGGACCAGTTGCAAGAGAAATAAGAGACAAGAAGTTAAACAAGATTGTTTCACTCGCACCTGAAGTATTGTAGGAGGTGAAAAAGAACATGGCAATGGCAAAAATTAAAATAGGTGACAAAGTAAAAGTAATTGCAGGTGTTTCAAAGGGCAAAACCGGAGAAGTCATCGCAGTGGATAGAGAAAAAAATACCGTGACGGTAAAAGGCGTAAAGATGATTACAAAACATCAAAAAGCCACCCGAAACCAAAAAGCAGAGATCATTGAAAGGGAGGCGCCCATTCATATTTCAAATGTAATGTACATACATGATGGGAGACCAACCAGAATCGGAATTAAGGTTCTCGGAGACAAAGACGGTAAAGTTGAAAAAACAAGATATGCAAAATCGACAGGGGATAATATATAATAGCAAAAGGAGGGAAAAAGAGTGGAAAAGCAAGTGACATCAAAAGAAAGATATCAAAAAGAGATTATTGATGCAATGATGAAAAAGTTTAGTTATACAAACAAACTACAAGTACCAAAACTTGAAAAGATCGTAATCAATATCGGAGTTGGCGACGCAAAAGACAATGCCAAACTACTAGACGCATCTGTGGATGAATTAACCCTCATCTCAGGACAAAAACCGGTAACAACCAAAGCGAAAAAAGCGATTGCAGGATTTAAGATCAGAGAAGATCTTCCAATCGGATGTATGGTTACTTTGAGAAATCAGAAGATGTATTCTTTTTTAGACAGACTCATCAATTTCGCCATACCTCGTGTGCGTGACTTTAATGGAATTAGTCCAAACGCATTTGATGGTAGAGGAAATTATAGCCTAGGTATTAAAGAACAACTGATTTTTTCAGAGATTACATATGATAAAATTTCAAAATTAAGAGGGATGAATATTTCATTCATTACCACAGCGAAGACAGACGAAGAAGCAAGAGAATTACTAACACTTTTTGGTATGCCTTTTAAAAAGAAACAGGAGGAGGTAAAATAGTGGCAAAGACTTCATTAAAAATAAAGCAAGCTAGAAAGCCGAAGTTTTCTAGTAGAGAATACACAAGATGTAAGCTATGTGGAAGACCTCATGCAGTACTAAAAAAATATAGTATATGTCGTATTTGCTTCAGGAACCTTGCCTATAAGGGCGAGCTTCCAGGATTTACGAAAGCAAGCTGGTAAGATAGAAAGGAGGAAAAAAATATGATGACTGATCCAATAGCAGATATGCTTACAAGAATTAGAAATGCAAACACTGCAAAGATTGAAACAGTAGATATACCTATGTCAAAAGTGAAACTTTCTATAGCACAAATATTAGAAAAAGAAGGCTATGTAAAGAAGGTTGAAGTAATAGGCGAGGATGTTAAAAAAGTAATCAGAGTGAAGATGAAAATCGGTAAAGATAAATCAGAGAGAGCACTTACAGGGATCAAAAGAATCTCAAAACCAGGGTTAAGAGTTTATGCAAGTTGTGATAAGCTACCAAGAGTACTTGGCGGATTTGGCACAGCGATTATCTCAACAAGTAAAGGGATCATTACAGATAAAGAAGCAAGGAACGAAAAAATGGGTGGAGAAGTGATCGCGTTTGTGTGGTAGAAGGAAAGAGGTGAAATAAATGTCACGTGTAGGGAAAGCTCCGGTGGAAGTTCCAAATGGAGTTGAAGTAAAAATAGAAAAGAGCAACGTCGTTACAGTGAAAGGGCCGAAAGGAACGTTAACAAAACCAATGCATAAAGATATGAAGATTGTTCTTGAAGGAACAGAAATCAAAGTAGCAAGGCCAAATGACGATAAAGAAAATAGAGCACTTCATGGCCTGACCCAAAGACTATTACAAAACATGGTCACGGGTGTAACAGAGGGTTTTGAAAAAACATTACTCCTAAACGGTGTTGGATATAAAGCAGCAAAGCAAGGGAAGAAACTTGTTTTACAACTCGGATACTCACATCCAGTTGAAATGGAAGATCCAGCTGGCATCGAAACGGCTACTCCAGACGTAACAACGATTATTGTTCGTGGAGCAGACAAAGAGGCAGTGGGTCAACATGCAGCAGTGATCCGGGAAAAGAGACCACCTGAACCTTATAAAGGGAAGGGAATCAAATATAGCACGGAACACATCAGACGTAAAGCAGGAAAGGCAGCTAAAAAATAGAGAATAGGAGGGACAAATGTTTAAGATAAGATCTAGAAAAGAAGAAAAAATAAAAAGACACAAAAAGATCCGAAATAAAATAGGCGGGACCACAGAAAAGCCAAGACTCACTGTGTTTAAGAGCCTAAAATATATCTATGCACAAATCATTGATGATGAAACCAGAGCAACACTTGTGTCGGCATCTTCAATGGAAGAAGAGTTTAAGAGCAAGTTAAAGAATGCAGCCAATGTGGAAGCGGCTAAACTGGTTGGTGAAACCATTGCAAAAAGGGCAAAGGCAGCCAACATTGAAGAGGTTGTGTTCGACCGAAGCGGCTACATCTATCACGGAAAAGTGAAAGCATTAGCGGAAGCCGTTCGAGAAGGTGGACTTAAATGCTAGAACGCATGATACGAGAACTAAAAAGGGAAAACAGGAAAAAGCTTTTAACGGTTATTTTCTTTTCAGGGATAGCATTAAGCGGAACTGCACTGGGAATAATTTCAGTAGTTTCAGGCCAAATACCAATGACGCCACTAGTTCTTGCGCCAGCAGCAGGTGCGATTGTCATTTTAGAGACAAAAGATATTTTGAGGAACAACAAAGTGATTCAAGGGTATCAAGAAATAGAAACGATGTTCAATGATGAATTTTCATCCCCTGTTTCAGAGGAGGATGAGGAAGTTATCTTCCAAGAAGTACAAGAGATCGATGGCGTACCAACAATAGTAAAGGTTCTTGATACAAAAGATTCGAATATAGAGATGTAAACCAATAGAAAGGAGAAACAAATGTCAGAGGAAACAGCTAAAATGGAATTTAAAGAAAAAGTAGTTGAAATAAACAGAGTAACAAAAGTTGTTAAGGGCGGACGTACATTCCGATTTGCAGTGGTTGTAGTCGTAGGAGATGAAAACGGGCATGTGGGTGTAGGAACTGGTAAGGCAACGGAAATTCCAGATGCAATGAAAAAGGCAGTGGAAGATGCGAAGAAACACTTAATCGCAGTACCTCTTAACAAGAATCACAGCATTTACTATGAAGTAATCGGCAAGTATGTGAAATCAAACGTATTATTAAAACCAGCTCCGGAAGGAACTGGAGTTATCGCAGGGGGGTCAGCGCGTGCTGTACTAGAACTTGCGGGAATTAAAAACATCAGAACAAAAGCGCTTGGTTCCAATAACAAGAAAAATGTTGTAAATGCTACCATTTGTGGTTTAAAACAACTTAAAAAACCAGACGAAATCGCAGCAAGAAGAGGCAAAACAATACAAGAGATTGTAAGGTAGGAGGCAAGACGTGGATAAGAAAGTAAAGATTACACTTTTAAAATCAAAATATGGAATCAAAGCAGACCAAAGAGCGACACTGGAAGCATTGGGACTTAGAAAAATACGTCAGACAGTTGAACAAACAGATAATGTTTGTATACGTGGAATGATTGATAAAGTGAAGCATTTGGTTTCAGTTGAATAAGCTAAGAAAGGAGGGATAAAAATGGTAAACTTACATAACCTAAAACCAGCCGAAGGAGCCAAACAAAGAAAGAAGATTGTTGGAAGAGGAGAAGGCTCAGGGCTTGGCAAAACATCAGGAAAAGGAAGCAAAGGGCAAAACGCACGTAGTGGCGGAGGGGTTAGACCAGGATTTGAGGGTGGTCAAATGCCTTTATATAGAAGGGTACCGAAAAGAGGATTCAAATGTATCAATGAGAAAACATTTGTACCAATCAATGTCTTAGCACTGAATATATTTGAAAACGGTGACACAGTCGATGAAACAAAGATGATCGAAAAAGGGCTATTTAAAAATGCAAAAGATGGTGTTAAAATCCTTGGTATGGGAGACCTACAAAAGAAGTTAACAGTAAAAGCACGTTACTTTAGTAAGAGCGCAATTGAAAAAATTGAAAAAGCAGGTGGGAAAGTAGAGGTGTTGTAATTGTTTAAGAAGTTAAAAGAAATATGGGGAATCACAACGCTTAGAAAAAAGATTATCTTTATGATCTTGATGCTGGCTGTGATCAGACTTGGAAATATCATTCCAACTCCGGGGGTAAAACCGGAAGCACTTTCTGGACTGTTTAGCAAATATGGAGACAACTTCGGATTAATCGACTCGATTACCGGAGGAGCACTGAAGAAAATGGCGATTTTTGCATTGGGTGTATTGCCATACATCAATGCATCCATCATCATGAATCTTGTGACAATTGCAATACCAGCAATGGAAAAGATGTCAA
The DNA here is from genome assembly GCA_031549455.1 of Eubacteriales bacterium. Classification (GTDB taxonomy): domain Bacteria; phylum Bacillota; class Clostridia; order Lachnospirales; family JAKSVV01; genus JAVBPT01. The sequence continues at coordinate 8,381 of JAVBPT010000004.1, read as the reverse complement.
AAGAGGAAGATGGAAGAAAGAAAATCGCACAAATCACCAGATATTTTGGGATGGGCCTTGCGGCGATTTCAGCCACAGGACTTTTGATCACATTTAGAGCATCTGGATTACTTGTAGAAAACAGCATGTTAATCTATACATCTGTTGTGGCAACATTGACAGCTGGAACTGCAATTCTCGTATGGCTCGGAGATCGGATTACAGAAGGCGGACTTGGAAATGGAACCTCATTCATTATCTTTGCAAACATCCTCTCCAACATGCCGGAAACAGGAAAGATTCTTTGGAGTACGCTTGGAAAAACCAATCCGATTGGATTTTGGATGGTGATTCTTTTCATTGTTCTTTTACTCGCATTCGTTGTGTATGTAAACGAGGGAGAAAGAAGAATCCAAGTAGACTATGCAAAGAAAATGGCGGGAAGGAGTGCTTACGGCATTGGAAACGGATCCTTCATTCCAATTAAAGTGAATTTATCTGGTGTATTACCACTCATCTTTGCAGTGAGTGTGGTACAGTTTCCAGAACTGATGATTAAAACCTTTAACTTTGGCGGGATCTGGGTTAAGATTGGCAACTATCTAAGCTTAACACACCCAGTGGGTGCAACGATTTATATTTTATTAATCTTCTTCTTCGCATATTTTTACTCAACCATTCAATTCAATCCACTTGAGTTTTCAGAAAACTTAAAGAAGAGTGGAGGAACCATTACGGGAATCAGACCAGGTGCATCCACATCTGAGTACATCCGAAACATTTTGTCGAAGATTACATTTGTGGGCGCAGGATTCTTATCTGTAATAGCAATCGTACCCATTCTTATGGAATTGGTTTTCAAAACAAAGATTGCATTTGGAGGAACATCCTTACTGATCGCCGTTGGGGTAGCGATGGAAGTATTAAGACAAGTAGAAGCACATATGATTTCAAAGAACTATCAAGGCTTTATTAAATAAGTACCAAAGATGCGATGTTGGAAGGTAGGAATATTTAATAAAAGGAAGGTATGAACGATGGACGAAAAAATGTATGAAATAGGATTGTCAGGAGCGGCAGTGTATGAAAAATGGGAGATGCAAGTAAAAGCAGGTGAAAGAGCTTTTGCACAAGCACCAGCGATGTTTGATGAAGGGGCGGTTTCAGCCTCATTTCGGCACTATGCTGCAGCACACCTAGTAACAACAGCTGAGACAACTTTAGCGTTTCCAGAAGAGTTAGAAAGAGAAATGTAATAGAGTAGAGGAGTGTTTATGAAAGTAATATTACTTGGGGCACCAGCATCAGGGAAAGGGACACAAACAAAACTATTATTAAGTAAATTGAATGTACCGCATGTATCCACAGGAAATATTCTTCGTGAGAACATTGCAAATGGGACAGAGCTTGGGCTAAAAGCAAAAGAATATATGGACCAAGGGCTACTTGTACCGGACGAACTGATTCTTGGCATTGCAGAAGAAAGGTTGTCTCGTGACGACTGTAAAGCTGGATTTGTACTAGACGGTTTTCCGAGAACCATTCATCAAGCAAAGGCATTGGATGAGATCCTTGAAAAATTTGGGGTTCATCTTGACGCGGTGGTGGATATTGAAGTGGCCGAAAGTTTCTTATATAACCGAATTACGGGTAGACGTGCCTGTCCACTATGTGGTGAAACCTATCATATCACTGACCTGATGCCAAAGGTAGATGGAAAGTGTGATAAATGTGGAGCGGATTTGATCACTCGAGCAGATGATACACGGGAGGTTTTTGGAAAGAGACTGGAAGAGTATAAAAACCTGACGGCACCTTTGATCGATTTCTACAAAGAAAAAGGATTGTTAAAAACCGTTGTAAGTAACAACATTGTAGAAGATGTTCATAATGAAATCCTGAAAGTGTTGGGAATCTGATGATGGCGATTCGGCTTTATACAGAGAAAGAAATCGAAACCGTGACTCGTGCTTCTGAAGTGATTATAAAAGTATTTGATACGCTAAGTACATATATCAAAGAAGGTGTGACCACCAAAAATATAGAGACGGTTGCAAGCGACATCATCCATAGCATGGGTGGGATACCGGCGAGCAAAGGTTATATGAACTATCCTGCTGATATTTGTGTCTCGGTGAACGAGGAGCTTATTCATGGGATTCCTAGCGAGAAAAAGATTTTAAAAAATGGGGACATTGTCAGTGTGGATGTGGTCGTGAAGTATAACAATTACTATAGCGACGCGAGTAGAACATTTGCCGTGGGTAAGATTACAAAAGAGGTTGAGAGACTAAATGAGGTTACAAAAGAGAGCTTCTTTCGTGCACTTGAGGTTGCAAAACCCGGTTTTTTCGTGGGAGACATTGGTCGGGCGATACAGACGTATGTAGAAGAAAATGGTTTCAATGTGGTGAGGGATTATATCGGGCATGGGGTTGGATTTTCAATTCATGAAGACCCGGAAGTGTATAACTATGACACAAATGAAAAGACAGCAAGATTAAAACCGGGGATGATCTTGGCGGTGGAGCCTATGGTATGCATGGGAAACTACAAGACAAAGGTTCTTGGGGACAAATGGACTGTTGTCATGGCAGATAAAAAGCTTTGTAGCCATTACGAGAATACAATCCTAATCACAGAGGGGGAACCCAAAATACTGACCTGTGAGGAGAAAGTATGAATGAGTTTAGTATAGGTCAAATCGTGATACCAAAAGCGGGGCATGATATGGGAGAATTTCATATCATTCTCGGTCAAGATGAGACATTTTTGTATATTGCGGATGGAAGACGACGGAAGATAGAAAAGCCAAAGAAGAAGAAAAAGAAGCATGTACAACCGACTTTATATATTGCGGACGATGTCAAAGAAAAGATTGTACTCGAGGAAAAAGTGCTAGACTCAGACATCCGAAATGCAATTGAACTATATAAAAATAAAACTGCAAAGGGGGAGTAACCTTGGCAAAAGATGATATTATAGAACTTGAGGGTAAAATTATTGAAAAACTTCCGAATACCATGTTTCGTGTGGAACTTGAAAATGGGCACCAAATCCTTGCGCATATTTCGGGGAAGTTGAGAATGAACTTCATTAAGATTTTACCTGGCGACAAAGTAAAAATCGAAATGTCACCTTATGATCTATCCAAAGGTAGAATCATATGGCGTGATAAATAGTAAGGAGGCAAAAAGGTGAAAGTAAGACCATCCGTAAAGAAGATATGTGAAAAATGTAAGATTATCAAAAGAAACGGTAAAGTTATGGTTATCTGTGAAACGCCAAAACACAAGCAAAGACAAGGTTAAGATTGACTTTTGTTAAAATTTGGTGTATAATGAATCGCTAAGCTATATGAAATAGCAAGGCAAAAATTTTGAAAGCGGCTGTTTAAATAGATTTAAAAATTATGAATGGAGGTATGAGTAGTGGCTCGTATAGCAGGTGTTGACTTACCCAGAGAAAAACGTGTAGAAATAGGCTTAACTTATATATACGGTATCGGACGGGTAACAGCAAATAAATTATTAAAAGAAACAGGAGTAAATCCAGGAACAAGAGTTAAAGACTTGACAGATGCAGAAGTCATCGCACTTAGAAAGCTAATTGAAAAAGACCTAATGGTAGAAGGGGACCTTAGAAAAGAAGTAGCCCTTAGTATCAAAAGGTTAATGGAAATCGGAGCATATAGAGGAATTAGACATAGAAGAAGCCTTCCAGTAAGGGGGCAAAGAACCAGAACCAATGCAAGAACAAGAAAAGGACCAAGAAAAACAATTGCAAACAAAAAAGCAGTAGGTGATAAGAAGTAGTAAAGGAGGAAACAAAGAGTGGCTGAAAATAGTAAAACGACAGCAAAAAAACGTAAAGTAAAAAAACATATTGAAAGTGGATGTGCACATATTCACTCATCATTTAATAATACGTTGGTTACCATTACAGACCAACAAGGAAATGCAATTTCGTGGTCTAGTACTGGCCAAAATGGATTTAAAGGATCCAAAAAATCAACTCCTTATGCAGCACAACTTGCTGCTGAAGTGGCAGCAAAGAATGCAATGGTGCATGGCCTCAAAAAGGTAGATGTGCTTGTAAAAGGTCCAGGAACAGGTAGAGAAGCAGCGATTCGTGCGTTACAAGCGGTGGGTCTTGAGATTGTTTCAATTAAAGACGTTACACCGATGGCACACAATGGTTGTAGACCACCAAAAAGAAGAAGAATTTAAGGGAAAATGGAGGTGAATGAATAAGATGGCTAGATACATAGGAGCGAAATGCAGAATGTGCAGAAGAGAAGGCGTAAAATTATTTTTAAAGGGAGAAAAGTGCATTAGTGCAAAGTGTACAATTGACAAACGTCCAATGGCACCAGGGGTACATGGCAAAAAGAGAACCAAATTATCAGAATACGGATTACAGCTTCGGGAAAAACAAAAGGCAAAAAGATTTTATGGAATGTTAGAACGCCAATTTAGAAACTATTTTGAAAAAGCAGAAAAACAAAGCGGCATTGTGGGGGAAAACTTCCTAAAATTACTTGAAACGAGATTGGACAATGTTTTATATAGAGCGGGATTTGCTAGTTCAAGAACAGAATCAAGACAAATTGTAAGACACAATCATGTTCTTGTGAACGGAAAGAAAGTGAATATACCATCCTATATTGTAAAAGCGGGAGACGTGGTTTCCATTCGTGAAGAATTTACCAGCATGCCAAGAATGAAAGAACTAGCTGATATTACAGCAAGTAGAATTATTCCGGCATGGCTTGAATCCAATAAAGACAAATTTAATGTAAAAGTATTAAATATTCCAGCGAGAGATCAAATTGATGTTCCTGTACAAGAAACATTAATCGTTGAGTTATATTCTAAATAGTAGGCCCTAAAGATTAAGTAAGGGAGGATAAGTTTAATGTTCCAATTTGAAAAACCAGAAATTTCAATTGAAGAACTTTCGGAAGACGGATCATATGGTAAGTTTATTGTAGGACCACTTGAAAGGGGATATGCGACTACACTCGGAAATGCAATTAGAAGGGTTTTGCTTTCTTCACTTCCGGGCGTAGCGGTAAAAAACGTTAAAATACATGGTGTGCACCACGAATTTTCCACCATATCGGGTGTGAAAGAAGACGTAACAGAGATTGTGTTAAATCTAAAAGAACTAATTATTAAAGCGGACCCAGAATCGATCAGTAGCGACAAGGTGCTATACCTTGACGTGACAGGAGATGGAGCGGTAACGGCTGAATTCTTTGAAAAGGATTCTGACATTGAAATCTTAAATCCAAAGCAACATATCGCAACACTCACGGATGCAAAAAATTCAAAGCTTGCGATGGAAGTGAGTCTTGTGTCAGGCAGGGGATACAACCTTGCAGATAAAAACGTTTCAGACATGGACCCAATCGGCGTGATTCCGATTGACTCCATTTTTACACCGGTAAGACGTGTAAACATGTTTGTCGAAAACACAAGAGTAAAACAAGTGACTGACTATGATAAACTGATTATGGAAGTGTGGACGAATGGAGCGATGAGTGCAGATGATGCCATCAGCCTAGCAGCCAAAATCATCAGCGAACATCTAGCCTTATTTATCAATCTTTCTGAAAATGTACAAAAAGTAGAAGTGATGATTGATAAAGAAGAGGATCAAACCAAAAAGATTTTGGATACGACCATTGAAGAACTAGACTTCTCAGTGAGGTCCTATAACTGTCTAAAGAGAGCGGGAATCAACACCGTACAAGATTTGATTAGTAAATCAGAGGAAGACATGATGAAGGTAAGAAACCTTGGAAAAAAATCATTAGATGAGGTTAAGAATAAATTAAAAGAGTTGAAACTTGTATTAAAAATGGAAGAATACGACATTTAAGAAAGGAGTAAGAAATGGCAATGTACAGAAAATTAGGTAAAACGAGTAGTGGAAGAAAAGCACTTTTAAAAAATCAAGTAACCAATCTGCTATACTATGGTAGGATTACAACCACAGTGGCTAGGGCGGAAGAAGTGAGACGAATTGCTGAAAGTTTAATCACGGTTGCGATTCGTGAAAAAGACAATTTTGAAGAAGTAAAAGTAACCACCAAAGTGCCTAAAAAAGATGCAAAAGGAAATAGAATTAAAGAAGTTGTAAACGGTAAAAAGGTAACCGTATATGATGAAGTGGAAAAAAAGATTAAAAAAGACAACCCAGGTAGACTAAGCGCAAGAAGAAAGATCATGTCTTATCTTGTGCCAGTGGTGGCAGTGGGCGACAAGAACAAAAAGAAAAAAACAACACAAATTATCGATATGGCAGATAAAACATTTGAGATTGCTAAAAAATATGAAAATCAAAAAGGTGGATACACCAGAATCATCAAAGCCGGACTCAGAAAAGGAGATGCTGCTGAAGTGGCTATCCTAGAATTAGTATAAAAAATAGCAAAGCTTTCAATGAGAAAAAAGACCACGGTTGTGGTCTTTTAAAACGTCTAAAATACAAAATAAGTATTTACTTTTTTAAAAAAACCATTATAATTTTATTTAAAAAGTATGGAGAAAAAAATGTTCAAAAAGGTTTTCAAAGCGATTCTGTTAATGAGTCTATTCTTACTTCTTTTATTGATTACTACAAGCGCTAGCAGCGAGAAACTCGTAAAGGTAACGGGTCTTCAGCTCACAAACCCGAGTGCAGTTTATCTCCCTGGAGAGAAGGTCAAGATTGACCTTTCTTTTAGTGACGTGATACAGGTAGATAACTATACCCTGTTGAAGCTGAAGTTGGAGCTTGGGCTAAATAAGAATAGGCAAGCCCTCTGTAAGGGAGTGAGTGGAAAAACGATCCGCTTTGAATATACAATTCAAGAGGGGGATGAGACAATCGGGATCAAGCATCAGAGAGATGCATTGGAGCTGAATGGAGCAAGCATTATCACCGTGGACGGCAGAGTCAATACTGCGACGCCAGCCTGGCATGAGGCTGGAGCGGTGGTATCAAAGGAGATCAGGGAAAGAGTAAAAGTGGTAAAGGTAGAAGGGACCGCGGTGACAGGAGATAGCGTAACTGGAACCGCCATAAAACCGGTGCTTACGCTTGGTAACCTGAAAAGGGGAGAAAAAGTCACCATTCAGATGAATGGGGAAGTTTTAACCAACCAAGTGATTCCGGACCCAATACCCAATACAAGTCTTCCAACGGTCGAGTGGGATGTGCCATTTACGAACAACCTTGTGACAGGGAATAACGTGGTTACGGGAACGGTAACCACATTGGATGGAAAAACGATTGGGATTGAACCTTTTACTTATGATTATCAAAATACAGAAGGACCAAGCATTCTCTTTACCCCATCGAACCAGACCACACCGGTAAAGGAACTAGATGTATATGTGGAAATGTTGGACAATAGTTTGGCGGGATTAGATATCATACCGGGTACAGCGACTTATCTCTGGACCACAGATAGCGAGTTTGTACTAACAGAAGAGAATATTACGGACGACACAGTGGGGATAACGGCGGGGAATCAGTATATTTCTTCTCCGTTTGGAAAAACCGGTGCCTACTATCTCTGGGTGAGTGCACGGGACAATATGGGATATAGGACAATGGCGAAGGCCGGACCATACCATTTGGATAATACGGTACCGACCTTAACCGAAGTGACCATGACCACCAACAATCTACCCGCTACTCATGCAATTTTAGATAAAACCATAATAGTCTATATTACAGCGAGTGAAAACATCACAAAGCCAACCGTGTTAATCGCTGGTCAAACGGCAGAAGTGACGCCAGTAGGGCCCTCTAACACTTACACAGCAAGCATTACGGTAGACGGAAGCACCCAAGAAGGAGAGGCCAGTCTATCGATTAGTTATAGTGACGTTGCAGGAAACGCCGGAACGCCGGTAACAACTCTAACGAGTGGCACACCAGTGATTGTGGACCGAACAGCACCAACCGCAACGATTACAACCTCAACTTCAGAGTCAGGCACCAGTTTCTTAGGAGACGAGGTGATCAGGGTGACTGCTACCTTTAGTGAAAACGTGAGAAATGCAAGTCCAAAGATCACAATCTCCGGAACGGAAACACTTGCAGCAGCTGAGATGACAAGGACATCCGACACAGTGTATTATTATGATTATACAGTAGTGGGAGGAAGCACAGGGACTGCGACGATTACGATCAGTGGAGGACAGGATGTTGCAGGAAATGTGATGGCAACTACCACCACTACTTTTGATACATTACTTACGGCAAGTATCTTTTTGGGGTATGAAGAAATGACCTATGGAGAGCAGATTGCGGTTGTACAATTTTCTGGTCCTCCAGCGGTCGAACCAAAGATCAACTTCAAGCAGTCTGGAACCAATCTTGGAAAGACATATGATTTTTCCGAT
>JAVBPT010000052.1:0-19962 GCA_031549455.1 Eubacteriales bacterium | reverse complement strand
CATCTTATTGATCCCATCAACCACAATGTTTTGAGTTCTAACTGTAAGCTCTGCCGTCTCCTTAGCTCCATCTACCGTTTGAGCAATCATACTGGTAGATTCTTCAATGCTAGCAGATATCTCCTCAATACTTGAGGCCTGTAAATTGTTGGAATCTTTCAGACTAATGGTTACATTCTCCACATTTTGTGTTTCTTCATTTAATTTATCTGAATTATCTTCTATATTTTTCGAAATTTTATTCAATGGATGGATAAGCAAATATTGTAATAGATAGAAGACAATCACCGCCCCTGCGATAATGGCTACAACCAGAATAATAATATTAATGATGGTTGTATTGTTTATGTCCCGATACACCTCACTACTAGGGACCTCCGCCAAAATGATCCATGGTTTTACGGAGTCCTCTATTTTAAGTAAAGTAGCCACCAAAATATTTTTGCCCAACACGGTTTGATAAGTCTGACCATTCTGAATACTTGCCATTAACTCCGTTGCCTTATCCTGTCCCAGATAGTCTGATAAATTGGTTCCATTAATTACATCGCTCCTATGGCCAAATATGTTGCCTATATCCGAGGCATAAAAAGCGAATCCTGTATTATAAAGTATCTCTCCCTTAATAAAGTCATTAATTGTGCTTAATGAATAGTCAATCCCCACAATACCTATAAATTGGCCATTTCGAATCACCGGAACGATCGTGGAGGTGATTGGATAATTGATTCCATCAATTGGTTCCTCGTAAGGTTCCATTAGGTTTCCGCCCATTAGTTCCCTTGTTTCTGTGTAATAATAGTATTCCTCAGGATCATCATAATCCGTAGAGGCAGAACCCTCTGTGGAAATCACTCCATCAATATTGGTCGTATAAGGGGCAAATCTGCCAGAACGTTGGGATCCATAAACCGTATCGCCAAAGTACTGTGCGTCCCTATTATCATATTGATTATCCTCAAACTCTGTATACATACCAAAGATATTCGAATCATTCGCGACAACCGATCCAATCATGGCAACTATTTTCTCTCTGGATTGAGTATGCTCCTCAATATCTTTTAACATCACGTCTCTAACCAACCTTGTTTTCGTAAAGCCCTGTTGCAAGAATGCATTAAAACTGTTTGAAATTCGGTTGGACGATTCGTTTAGATACTTACTTAATATATTATTTTGTATATTTGTCATACTAATTCTTGTAAAGATCAAGATACTAAGACAAAGCAAAAAAATCACAAACATAATTGGTATAATCAGCCTTTTATTCAAATCCAATGATTTAAAAAATTTCATGTTTTCCCCCTTTTATAGTAATTGTACTAATCGATTGGCCACTTTGTCCAAGGATATCACTTCCATCGCTGCTCCTTCTTCGATTGCCACCTTAGGCATGCCAAATACAATACAACTTTTCTCATCTTGCGCTAAAGTATAGGCACCAGCCTCTTTCATTGTTTTTAATCCGGAAGCGCCATCCCTTCCCATTCCTGTTAAAATTACACCAATTGCATTTCGCCCAGCAGTCTTGGCTACTGAATCAAATAATACATCGCAGGAAGGTCTTTGATGATGAACCCGCTCATTTTTATTGAGCTCTATATAATATCTGGCCCCGTTTCTTTGTAGTGTCATATGATATCCACCAGGCGCAACCAAAACTTTCCCCGCCGTGGCCTCTTCTCCTTGCTTTGCCTCCACTACTTTCAATTTAGATAGTTCATTCATTCTAGAAGCCCAAGACGCTGTAAAGTTTTCCGGCATATGCTGTGCAATCAAAATGGGTGGCATCTGCGTAGGTAACGCTGCAATAATACCTTTGACTGCCTCCGTTCCCCCGGTTGAAGAGCCAATCGCAATAACCTTATCGGTCGTTTTAAAGATGGGGTTTCCTGTTTCAGGTTTTGCGATGGTTTTAAGTAAATTCACCTTATTCTTTAGAGACGATACCGAAATCGTGCTCGCTGCTTTTATTTTGAAAATGAGTTCATCAATCATGTCTCCTACTGAGTAAGAACCGCCTGGCTTAGCCATTACATCCGCCGCGCCTAGCTCCATTGCTCGTACGGCCACATCACTACCAGCCTTTGAAAGAGAACTTACGATGATAATTGGAAGTGGATAGTGATCCATTAACTTGGTGAGGAATGTCAGTCCATCCATCTTCGGCATTTCTATATCGAGAAGCAAAACATCAGGCTTATTTTCAACAATTTTTTCTCTGGCTTCGTATGGATCTGCCGCCGTTCCGATTACTTCTAAGTCCTCACATTTTGGTAATTGAGTAGACAAAATTTTACGTACTAAGGCTGAATCATCCACGATAAATACTTTAATTTTTCTTGCCATTTCTACCTCTTCTTATATACTGAAGGATTTACGAGCTGAAACTCCGGAAACTTATTTCCAAGCGTCTCTGCCATTCCGAGGAATAATAACCCATTATGCTCCAGTGTTTGATATATTTTTCGAATTAGCGTGTTTTTGGTTGGCATATCAAAATAGATCATCACATTTCTACAAAAAACCAAATCCAATGTGTTCTTAAATGGAAACGGATCGGTCAGATTGAATTTTCTAAAAACAATCATCTTCTTCAGTATGTCTTTCACGTAATATTTATCATTTTTAAAATCAAAATATCGATTTTTAATCTCCTTAGGAGTGGCGTCAAAGGTAGCTTCAGAATATACACCAGCAATTGCTTTCTTCAACACGTCCTCGCTAATATCTGTTGCCAAAATTTTAATCGTAATGTCCTTTGGTAAACACTCAAGAAGTGTAATTGCAATGGTATACGGTTCCTCTCCCGTGGAAGAGGCTGCGGACCAAACACGAATCTCTTTATTTTTTTTAATTCTTGGCATCTCGCCCAAAATTTTATCCATATTTTCTGTTACATATTTAAAGTGCCCATCTTCCCTAAAGAACGAGGTTTTGTGAACCGTAATGTTGTCTACAAAAATCTCCCAATCCTTTTTATGATTTTCTTTATCCAGTAGAATGTCATAGTAATCATCTACACTTAAATTTTTGTAATATTTTGCAAGCAATTTTTGTATTTTGATTTCAAGTGTTGTCCTTTTGGCCGGGGGGACATCTGTCGCAAACTCGTCATAAACTAACTTTTTAAAATTTTCAAATTGAGCATCGGTCATGATCCCTCCCATCTACCCACTTATTAAGTCTTGTTCATTTTTTTTCAATAATCCTTCTATATCCAAAATTAAGGCAACCACGCCGTTTCCAAGAATCGTGGCACCTGATATGAAATCCAAGTTTTTGAATTCATTTCCAAGCGATTTAACAACAATTTCTCTTCTTTCAAGCACATTTTTGACCGGAATTGCACGTAGTAGGCCTTCCAGTTCAACAATCACCATGAGTCGTTCCTCATGCTCGCCTGTCACCTTTTCAAAGCCATGATACATCAGTAAGTCTTTAATCGGATAAATCTGAATAACCTCTCCCCTTACTTTAAGCATTTTTTCACGCCCTTTAATGCTAATCCAACTGTCGTCGGTTACATTTACGATTTCTCGGATGTTCAAAGTTGGGAAAATGTATAATTTACCCATAATTTCAACAATTGTTCCGTTCAGGATCGCAAGATTAATTGGAATTTTAAGGGTAAATTTGGTTCCCATGCCTGGGGTGGTTTCCACTTTTACGCTCCCCCCAATCTTTGTAATATCTGTTCTTACAACATCCATTCCAACGCCACGTCCCGAGACACTATCAACCTGACTAGCTGTTGAAAAGCCTGGCAAAAAGATAAAATTTGTAATCTCATCATCCGTGTATTTTTTATCTTTTTCCGCAATTCCTTTCTCAGTTGCCTTTGCAAGTATCTTTTCAAGATTAAGTCCCGCTCCATCGTCCTCAATTTCCATGTATACACTTCCTCTTTTATTGTACGCTGCGATCGTAATATTTCCCTCTGCCGTTTTATTTCGACCCAGTCTTTGATCTGCTTCTTCAATTCCATGTCCAATTGAATTTCTTACCATATGCATTAATGGTGTGTAAAGTTTATCCGCAATCGTTCTATCGATTTCGGTGTCTTCTCCCTCTACAATGATATTGATTTCTTTATGCAACTGCTCCGCTGAGTCTCTTCCTGTTCGAACCACCTTTTGAATCGTCGACTTCAAAGGAATCATGCGAAGAGACATCGAAAGGTTCTGGATGTCCTTTGTCAAACGCCCCATACGAACAACATCTTTACTGGTCATTGGATCATCTGATATTTTATCCATGATTCTTTGTTCAACAAGCGACTCCACAATCATGAGTTCCCCAATCATGTCAGAAAGATTGTCCACCTTGCTAGCCGCAATTCTCAAATACTCTTCCGCTTTATGGTGTGGCTGTTCAGGTGAGGCTTGTACTTGAGGGATCTCATGATGAACATCATGAGCAATGCTACCCTGAGATGAGCCTATATGTTCTATCGTTTCAGTTTTAACTACTTCTTTTACCACTTGTGCATCCCCATAAATACACTCACTATTAATCGCCTCGATTTCAGTCAGCTTATTTAATTTATCGAGCACTGTTTCAATAACATTGGTTTCAACCCGAGCATACACGTCATACGTATCCGGGTTAAAATCTGGAGAGGATAATTCCTGATAGCTTGGTTTTGAAAGAATGATTTTTCCATCCTCTTCAATGGATCTAAGAATGATAAACATACGTGGCATAATCATTCTACAATCTCCACTGATACTCACCGTGATATCAAATACATTCTCAGAAGAAGCCGATACCTCTTTTGGCTCCGCAGCAACTTTCTCCTGCACAACTTCAACTTCAGCTTTTTTGGCTTTTTTTCCCTTTTTCTTTGGCTCTTCAACCTCATCCATTGTATCAGGTTCGTTTTGGTGAAGCTTTTTTAGATCCTCAACAAGAACGGTCGGTTCTTCGTCTGATTCTTTAGATGTTGAAATAATGCTATTTAAACACTTTTCTAAATAGTCATGAGAATTGAAAAGCAAATTTACAAGTTTTGGTGTGACCTGTAATTTATCATCCCTTACATCTTGAAGTAAATCTTCCAAAGTATGGGTCAGACTTCTCATTTTTTCATATCCCATGCTTCCGGCCATCCCTTTAATAGTGTGGGATATTCTAAAGATTTGATTGAGCAGTTCTTTATCTTTTTTGTTCTTTTCTAGAGCAATTGCACTTTCATTTAGCTTTTCAAGGTTATCTTTTGCTTCTTCTATGAATGCATCTAAAAAATCATTTAGATTGATCTCCATTTTGTCCCCTCTCCTATAAAATTTTCTTTATATTAAAATCCCGAATTATCATCTAAGCTCATTACTTTACTCGACTGGTCATCATCAAACGGAATCATACTCTCAGCATGTGAAGCTTTAGAAGAGGCATAATTCGCATCTATTGAAGGAGCCTTTGTTTTGTTTACCGAAGTATACTTATCTAGCAAAGCCTTTGTATCTCCCCCTTGTGTGCTTACCTGTACCGGTTTCACTACGGAAGGTGCCAATTTTTTGGGCGCTTCATATCGAATGGTGCTCATTCCGGAATCTGCTGCAATGCCATAGACTCTGCTTAGCTCACCAAATGATGCTTTTAAATTCCCTGATTCATTTGTGATTCTTTCTCGAATATCTTCTAAATTGCCAAAGCCATCTTCTGTGGTATTAATCGCATTTTGGATCTTATCTACTACATTGCTTAGTTGCATGATTCCCTCCGCCTGTTCTTCCGAGGAAGCTGCAATCTCATTAATTAACTCATTTACCTGTTTAATTGCCTCATTGATCTTTGATAAAGAATCCTTTACTTCTTCTGAACTTGCAACCCCTGATGCCGCAGAACGAATATTTTGTTCAATAATACCAGCTGTGCTCTTTGCCGCATCTGCACTTTTACCTGCAAGACTTCTCACCTCTTCTGCTACCACTGCAAACCCTTTTCCTGCATCTCCCGCCCTCGCTGCTTCTACAGCCGCATTGAGCGCCAGGATATTGGTTTGAAAAGCGATATCATCAATTACCTTAATAATCTTTTGGATATCATCGCTTGATTTTTTGATTTCTGAGATGCTAATCAACATTGTGCCCATATCTTTTTCACCTTTTGAAGCGGTATCCAAAGCTTCTTCAGAAAGCTGAGATGCTTTTCTGGTGTTCTCTTTACTTTGTATTACCTTCCCGCCTGTACTATCCACAATGCCGCTTACTTCTCTTAAGGAGTCCTTTTGCATATCCGTTCCAACACCAAGTTTTTTATTCGTATCTGTAATCTCTAAAGATAATTTTCCAATCAGGTCCATCGAAGTCTTTAATTCATTCGCCACTTTCGTAATGCTATTTCTAGTCGCAGACCGAACAATCATTCCTGTAACATCAATAATTCCAAGGAACAAAATAAGAAGGATAATCGCCAATGCATTTTTTTCAGTTAAAGCAAAGATCCCTATCATAAAAATGTTTACTAAAATAATAATTCCAACTATTTTTTGATCTAAATTCATATGCTTCTCCTTTATTCCGTTTTATCTTCACTGGCAACTACTTCTTTTTCCGAAAAATGAGCCACATCTGAGCCAGTTATAATATCATTAATGTCTAACAGCATGATTACGCGATCCTTTAATTTCCCAATCCCAAGAAGGAACTTTTCGTATCCTTGTTCGTCATAGGTTGGAGGATTGTCTACGTTATTTATGTCTGCAACTTCATTTACTGTATCCACGATTAATCCTACTTGTTTCTGTTCCTCGTCATGCAAAATTTCCACAACGATTGTACAAGTTCTTTCATCATATTCCTTTTCTTCCATGCCAAACTTGACCCTCAGATCCATAACCGGTATGATCTTTCCACGTAGATTGATCACCCCTTTAATCGCCGCAGGTGTCTTTGGTATTGCTGTAATGGCTTGCATTCCTATGATTTCAATAATTTTATTAATGTTGATTGCATACTCTTCATTCTTTAGTAAGAAAGTGAGATACTTCCCTTGAAGTTCTTGCATATGATCCTCCTTAAATATTTTTCTATGACTAATTTATCACAACTAAATCGAAAGTCAATACTTTACATTGTAAGTTTCTTTTTGTTATATTTACTTATTTTTTGCGATTTTCGATTTTTTAGTCACGAAGTGTACTTTTATTTACGACAATAATTTTATAAAATTTATACTCTTTCTCAAAACTTTATTTGACATTCTAATAATTCATAGTAAAATGAGGATATATAAGGAGACCAACTATGTCTTATAATGAGGAGTTGCAAAACAAAAATATCCTAAAACTCAGAAAAATGCTAGACGAACTTCCCGACTACTGTTCTGACTTCTTCCGTGGCATTGAAAACGTCACTTCTCATCGAACAAGGTTAGCTTATGCATATGATTTAACCTTATTCTTTAATTACCTTAAAGAGAAAGGTTACAGTGTTGACCGCTTTGAGATTCTAAATCTACTGACCGTCTCCGATCTTGAAAAATATATCGAATATCTGAACTACTTTGTCGTTGAAAAAAATGGTGTGAAACAGGTTCATAAAAATAATGAAAAGGGGAAGTCAAGAAAAATCGCTTCTCTACGAACCTTTTTTAAATATTTTTATAAAAAGCAAAAGATTAGTTCCAATCCTGCTTCTCTCATTGATATGCCAAAGATTCACAGTAAAGAAATTGTACGACTTGAGGTTGATGAGGTGGCAAAGCTCTTAGATACCATTGAAAAAGAGACTCCCGTTTCGAAGATTGAGAAGTTTTATCATGAAAAAACAAAGGCACGAGATCTTGCCCTTGTGATTCTGTTACTAGGAACTGGAATGCGGGTTTCCGAATGTGTGGGAATCGATATAAAAGACATTGATTTTAAACAAAGCGGGATCAAGATCACAAGAAAAGGCGGAAATGAATCCATTGTCTACTTTGGAGACGAGGTCAAAAAGTATCTGCTTGAATATCTGGAAGAAAGGGTGAAAATCCTCACGAATACAGATGCTCTATTTTTATCACTACAAAAGACAAGAATTACAGTAAGAACGGTTCAAAATCTGGTTAAAAAATATAGCAAAAAAGTCACTACATTGAAGAATATCTCCCCTCATAAGTTAAGAAGTACTTATGGAACCAACTTATATAAAGAAACTGGGGATATTTATCTTGTAGCAGATGTCCTAGGCCATAAAGATGTCAACACCACCAGAAAGCACTATGCACACCTAGACGATGAACACCGAAAAAAAGCGGCCAAGGTCATTAAATTAAGAGATGTATAACAAAAAAGAACCCTTGGTTCTTTTTTGTTATATAAAATTCTTTATAAAGCTCTTTCTATGCAATTGTTCGATCACTCCATGACTTTTTATTGCCTCAATATGTTTTTGGGTACCATACCCCTTATTTTTTATAAAATCGTAAATCGGATATTGTTCATGGTACTGATTCATTAGTCGATCTCTTGTCACTTTTGCGATAATGCTCGCACAAGCAATGGAATAACACTTGTCATCTCCCTTTACAATTGGAATCTGTTCCGCTTCTATCCCCTTAATTTTCATATTCCCATCCACTAAGATTAAGGTGTTTTCTGTATTTCTCAAACTAGTATATGCTTCCTTCATCGCTAGAAAGGTGGCATTTAGTATATTGACTTCATCAATCTTGGTTGCTTCTATCATGCCAATTCCATAAAAAATGGCTTCAGATAAAATTTGATCGTAAAGCATTTCTCTCTTTTTTTCTGTCAGTTTTTTAGAATCCTTTACGCCCTCTATGTTTGAGTCTTGTTTCATAATAATTGCACAGGCCACAACAGGACCCGCAAGAGGCCCTCTCCCTACTTCATCAATTCCTATAATTCGTTTGTTCTCTCCCGCCAAGCTTCTTTCATATTCTCTTTTATCCATCTACTCTGGTTCCCACTAGAACTTTTCCTTGCGTTGCCCTATAGTTACTTGTGTTGATATGATCTGTTGCAACGAGTTCACCATTTTTATAGCGGTCTCGATATACGTCCACAACATATCCAGGTTTTCCGACCACCGTTGTCTTTCTGCTCCCTTCTGGCAGAGCATCATCATACACTATTTTATCCATTGGAGCTGAAATCACCCTTCTTGTGATATGTCTAATCTCGATTTTATCCGCCGTCACATGGGCATTATCTCCATAAATCTTATACGTAATTTCGGCGGTTGCATCATCCAAATATCCTTCTATATATAGTGGTTTCGGCGTACTATTTTTAAATTTAAAATCAAGATAAGCTCCTGAAATGGTTGCATCTTGTCCCAGCGGGATATAGCCCACAGGTAAAGAATGATTTTGTCTTTCCACCACTTCCAGTTCAGAAAAAAGAACAGCATTATAAAGGGTAGTTGAAATCTGACAGATCCCTCCCCCAATTCCATCCACTAACTCTCCGTTTACAATCACCTTTCCAATACGATATCCATTGGCGATGGTTCGAGGAAGAAGCGCCTCATGCACTGACAAAACCTCTCCCGGTTTTAGAATGGTGCCATTGATTCTCTCGGTTCCCACTCTTAGGTTGGTTGTTCTTGAGACATCACTCGGTGCATATTTGGTTGAAAAACCTCCAAGCAAATTTTGTATTCCTTTTAAATCTGCTTCTGTAACGGCCGGAGGCATGGTGCTGGCAATCAGTTCCATATCAATATATTTATTTCTTTGTAGCTTAGCAAGGCTCAACTTAATACTTTCCATGTTGCGATCTACAAGAAGCTCAATCCCCACCTTCTCTTTGGTTGTCGCAAAATCTTCCTTCGGTTTTTTGGTCATTGCAGCATCCAGCGGTTCTCTGTCCACCTGTTTCTTGATTTCAATTAAGGCTTCTCTAAGCGTATCCTCATTCGCCACAAAAACAAAATCGAGTTCTTTATGGTGAATATGAACAGAGACAATGGTAGCAATCCGTTCAATAAGATTGCCCTTTCTGCCCATCATATAAGCCTCGTTCACTAGATAATCGTAATCTAATCCCTCCACAAAATCTTTGGTAAACAATTTGTAGGATAAATCTCCAAAGGTAAGATTGATGTATTTATCCGTTAAATAGAAGTTATATTCATTTTTTAGAGAGTCTAACACCTCTAACTTATTCTGATTTCCAAGTGGGAGGTCCTGTAGGTAAACACCCATGTAAACCCTATTATATCCATAAACATAATAAAGCAGAACAAGTATGATAAAAAAGAGACTAAAGAAAAGAGCATACCATATCCGTTTGGTACTATGCTTTTCTTCTGCCGCTTCCTCCACAACTTGTTCCTCTAACTTTTCTTCTTTTAACGAATCATCATTCTTTTCCATAAAAACTCCTTATTTTGAGCTTTTTAATTTTTCCGCTTGATCATACGTGATGAGGCTATCCAGTAACTCATCCAACTCCCCGTCCATAATATAGTCCAACTTATACAGCGTGAGATTGATCCTGTGATCTGTCAGACGGGTTTGCGGAAAATTATAGGTACGAATTTTCTCGCTTCTGTCCCCCGTTCCCACTTGAGTCTTTCTTTGTAGCGCCTCAGCTTGTGTCTTTTTCTCAAGCTCCATATCATAGACCTTAGCACGAATCAATTTTAACGCCTTATCTCTATTTTTGATCTGTGAGGATTCATCCTGGCAGGTTACCACAATGCCCGATGGTAAATGGGTGATTCGAATTGCTGATTCCGTCTTGTTTACATGTTGCCCGCCTGCTCCGCTTGCCCGATAAGTATCAATCTTCAAATCTTCATCTCGAATATTCACTTCCAACTCCTCTACCTCTGGCATCACCGCAACCGTTGCCGTTGAGGTATGAATTCGTCCGCTCGCCTCTGTTGCGGGCACCCTTTGAACACGGTGCACCCCACTCTCAAACTTTAGTTTGGAATAGGCTCCACCTCCCGTAATCATAAAGACGATTTCTTTAAAACCCCCTATCCCACTTTCATTTTGATCCATTATTTCTACTGCCCAATTTTTCCCTTCCGCATACATACTATACATACGGTAAAGTTCTGCTGCAAAAAGAGCTGCTTCATCTCCACCTGCTCCCGCACGAATTTCCATAATCACGTTTTTATCATCGTTTGGATCCTTTGGGAGGAGCAAGATTTTTAATTCTTCCTCAAATTTTATAATTGCTCCTTTTGCCGACTCAAGCTCCTCTTTGGCCATTTGTCTAAGTTCATTGTCGGACTCCGTGTTTAGGAGTTCCTCCGCATCCCGAATCTGTTTTTCAGCACCTTTATACTCATCATATTTTTCGACAATTGGTAGTATGTTTTTACTTTCTTTCATTAAGCTTGAATATACTGCCTGATTGCTCGTAATATTTGGATCCGAAAGTTGCTGATTGATTTCCTCGTATCGTTTTTTAACTTCTTCTAACTTACTAAACATCTATTCTCCTTTTTTGCAATGATCACCCTATCATAACCAGATAAATCTTTTACTATATTTATATCACAATAATTATTGGTTAACAACATTTTTTGGATTTCTTTTGCATAGTCTTTGTCGATTTCAAGAAAAATTATCCCCTCTTTTTTCAAATAATCCTTCGACCCCTCTATAATTTTCCTATAAAACTCAAGCCCATCTTTTCCGCCGCAAAGTGCGAGGTGTGGTTCATAATCCCGTACATCTTTTTCTAAGCCTTTCACCACCTCTTTTTTAATATAAGGTGGATTTGACACCAAAATGTCAAAGTGATTTTTGGACAATTTTGAAAAAAGATTGCTCTGCACAAGATGGATATTGGAAGTTTTTGCATTTTTTTGAGCCACCCGAAGCGCTTTATACGAAATGTCGCTCGCAGTCACTTCTGCATTGGGACAATAGGTTGCAATGCTGATGCCAATACATCCCGAACCAGTACAAAGATCTAAAACAGTCCTGCTCTGACTTCCAATCGTCTGAATTGCTTTTTCAACCAACACTTCTGTATCTGGCCTAGGAATCAATACGCTTTTGTCCACATAAAAAGGCAAACCCATGAATTCTTTCATATGCGTGATATAAGCCACCGGTTCCTTTTTTTCTCGTCTTCTAATAAGCTTTTTGTAGCATTTTTCCGCATCTTTAGATAACGCCACTTCATAAGAACAATATAACTTTTCTCTGCTTATTCCCAATGCATACATCATTAATATCTCTGAGTCTCGCTTTTCTACCTTTTCCCCCGCCTCTGTCAATGCCTGTAAAATGTTCATTTTTTCCTCACAAACAAAAATGCAGACAAGCTTACAAAGCCCTCTGCATTTACTATTTTGCTATTCTTTATCTTCTTTTGGTTCTTCTTTAGCTACTTTTTCCTTTTTAGGCATCTTTTTTGCGATTTTACCTTCTTCGTACTTTGCGTTAAACTTATCAATTCTACCACCTTTTGCTGATTGCTTTTGGGTACCAGCATAAAAAGGATGACAATTTGAACACACTTCTACAGATTTTAGGTTCGCATTTGTTGTTTCTGTAGCAAATGTAGCACCACATGAGTTGCATTTTACTTCAACTGCGTGTACTACAGGATGTAGATCTTTTTGCATTTTTTTAACCTCCGCTCTTGTCTTTTCAATAACTTGGAAAAGTATATCACACAAATACTCTATTTGCAAGAATTTTCTTAAATTCTTTTCGAGGATATTTTAATTCAACACATCCTGATCCCCTTCTTCCAAAACATGTGGCTCATTAGGCAATAGCTGAACACTTGTGGCCATTTGGGGATCAAAATCCTCTGAAAAAAAGTATTGAATCACCTCATTTTCCATCGGAGGCCATTTCATTTCATCTCCATTTAGTCTTAAAACCTCTCTTTCAACCTGTTCTTTGTCAAACTTCATATAATCAATTGTTTGGTCATCTTTATTAAAGAGCAAATAGTAAAACTGATCCTCTTGACTGTGAGCATATCCATAAGAACCCACATCCAGTAATGCTTTATTGTCCTTTATGACTATTCCATGAATATATGTATCATTTTGAAAAAGATTGATCTCTTGCCCTTCTATTGTTACCCTTCTTAGCCCCGGAATATAAGTATATTCTAGCTCTGTCTGGGCGCTGACAATATTTAGTTCTACGATCTCTCGACAACCCAAAAAGGCCTTATCCGAAACCTTTTTAACACATTCAGGAATCTGCACAGCATGAAGCTTTCTTCCCACTTCGCTAGCATCGCCCAAATGACCTATAAAGTCACAAATACTTAAAATTGCTGTTACGCTTTCCGGAATAACCAGTTTGCCGTCCTCATCAAGATCTCTTGAATCGATGCCAAGCAAGCCGCCCCATTTATTTATTCTCATCATCCTTTTGCCTCCTTCTTTCTTTAAAGTTCCGCACTCTCTAACTCATTCATTTTCATAAAACAGAATGCATCATACATGACTGCAACCCGTTCTAGTGCACTCACCTTGCTTTTTCCAAATGTTTCCTCGAGTTCATCTTCCCAAAAGCCAATCTGCGTTATTTCCTCATGGCTTAGATCAAATACCCTAAAGTAACTTTTTAATTGATCTGCACAAAAAGTATGCATATATACTTTTTGTTCTCTTATAAGCAAATCTTTAAACTGCTCGTTTTTCTTCAATCCAATAGAATAGTTAGCAATTTCGATCCTCGACAATGCATTACATTCTAAGAAAGCATTTTCAGACACATTGGTAGTAGCTGATTGAAACCGAACTGCCTCTAATGAGGTGCATCCTAGAAAGGAGTGATGAAATAGCTGGCTTACCCCACCCGGAACCCTCAAAGAGGTCAAACGGGTACAATGTTCACAGGCAAAGGCACTCACAGCCCGCACCCCTTCTGGTATGGTAAAGTTTCCATCGCGTATACCATTATTTCCCAGTTTCATTAGTGTTTTAACTTGACTCTTCACGCTTTTCTCCACATATACGGTTATTTTATTACAAAGCAAAAGAAAAGTCAATATTTTCCATGTCTATTCTTTCTTTCTTTTCTATTTCTTAAAGCGGCTTGGCTGAAAAAGATGTATTTCATATTTCCATCATAGAAAAGATAGTTCATATTGAAAAGAAGGGCCATTTTTTAAGCTCAAAACAAATCAAACAGAAGGTAGTATTTGAGAATATTTATTTCAAAAGACGGTCCCAAATTGGCAACCATTCTTCGTCTTAACTACCTCTATTGCATCATTTCTCGGCTTCTTCTTCGATCATTCTGCGTGTATTATGTTGACTAAATATTCTGTTATGTAATCTTCCAGCAACTCCGTTGTTTTTCTTTTTTCTCTATATTCGGATGAACTCATCCCCTTTTCTTCTCGCTCCAATATATCATATATTACGAATTTATTCTGTTTACATAACAACATTCTGTTATTTTTTATTATATTATGTGCACTTTCTCCGTTCCTTTGTATGATAATGAACTGATAGCGTTCCAAAACCTCTTCTATCTTTTCCCAGTCTATCATTTTTTGTAGATTATCACTTCCTAGCACAAAAAAAAGTTCATTCTGTTCTCTCTTGTACCCTTGATAAATTTTATCCAAGATTTCATAGGTTTTGAACTTTCTACTTTCACTCTTTTCGATTTCTAAAACCTCCAAGTTTTTACAATCCGAATTTTGTTTTATCAGATTTAACATATGGCAGCGATTTTCAAACTTCATTAGTCCTACTTTTTCGTAATAATCATTTGTAGGAACCACATAGACCTTATCCATTCTTTTGGAAAGTTCTCCCATTATTCTTCTGTGAGCTCGGGTGGGTGGACTAAAACATCCTCCATAAAAGCAAATTTTTTCCTTATTCTTTATATCCATCGATACCTGCCTTTTCTATTGCCCCTATCATTTTTTCTTCTATTTTGTCATACTTCAATTTAAACTCAGTAACCAGGTTTTTAATTTCCTCTCTCTTTGTGTTTCCGTTGGCTGGGCAATCACTTTTTACAATATATTGTGTATAGTGATATCGATTCAAAAAACCTTTGATATTCATCTCGGACATATAAATTAGAGGTCTTATCATTTCAAGCTTCGTTCGATCTAGATAGGTAACTGCCGGAAAGGTATGTATTCTTCCTTCATATAATAACGACATAAAAAAGGTTTCGATCACATCGTCTTTATTGTGTCCTAGTGCAATCTTATTACAACCCAGCTCTGCTGCCTTCTCATTTAAAGCCCCTTTTCTCATCTTGGAACATAAAGAACACGGGTTCTTTTCCTTTCTTATATTAAAAATAATATCCCCTATATCCGTTTTACAAACCGTATACCGTATTTCAAGCTGATCACAAAGTTCTTGTATCTTATCGAAGTTTGCATTGGGAAAACCAAGATCCACCGTAATGGCTTCAATCTCAATCTCATATTTCAAAAATTTTTGTAGATTTTTGAGCATAATAAGAAGGGTAATACTATCCTTTCCTCCAGACACACCTACCGCAATGCGATCTCCGTTCTTGATCATGCCATACTTCTTAATGGCCTTTATGCTCAGACTCATGACACGTTGCAACTTCATATTGACTCCTATACCTTCTTAAAAAATCCGTTTTGCACATATTTTGTTTCATTTATGACAATAAATGCCTTGTTATCATACTTTTTAATTAAACTTTTCGCGGTGTTTAACCGACTTTTTTCGATTTCTAAAAACAACATATATCTTTTTTTGGTCTCATCAATCCCTTTACAATCAATAATAGAAACCGCAAATCCTTCTTGCCTTAATGCTGTTACCAGTTTATCATCCTCAATATCTGTAAAGACTTGTATAGAATATGTGCCATCAATAAACTTCTCTGATAACCAGCTTCCAATATAAGTCCCCGTTGCATACCCACCTGCATAGGCAATCACAATAAAGATACTCTCTATTTCTGTTTGCAATGCTTCTCTTACAATGTAAAACCAGATAGAAATTTCGACAAATGCAAGACATGTGGCAATATTCCTTTTCCCTTTTACAAGCAAGATTGTTTTGGTGGTTCCAATGGATACATCCAAAATTCGGGCAAAAAATATTTTTAAACAAAATAATAGTAAATTCACATTCTACCTCAGTTCTCTTTTTTAAAATAACTCGTAATGACACCCAACTTATACACGATCTGATTGGCATTTTTGAGCGCAAAACTCTTTCCGCACGCCTTTCCTCCAACTGTGACCGCCGCAACAAACGCGCTAAACAAAATGTAGATCATGTTTTCATTCTCTATTACTATTTTAAGCAAAATTACGCCAATCATACTCCCAGAAATAATACCACAAATGTCCCCGATCACGTCATTAAAAAAGTTTGAAAAGGCACTTGCATGCTTTGAGAGATAGATAGCCTGTTTCGCTCCCCTTATATGCTGTGAAGCCATCGAATGATATGGAATCACATCTGCGGTCGCAATAGCCAGTCCAATAATATCACAAAAAATTCCCAGTACTATAAAAAAGAGCAAAATAGTAAGAGCTCCTCCCATAGAAAAGTCTTTTGCAATCGTATTTGAAATAAAACTCAAACTTAAAGAGATTACAAAGGTGATTGTGGTAATCCACAAAATCCATTTGTAATTGCTCTTTTTTCTCTTGTTTTTTGCTTGTCCATTACTCATTTTTAACTTCCTAAAAAAATATTAAGACACACACTTAGTAAATTTTGTGGCTCTTGGTCCAGTAGATTTTCCCATATCTTTATTCATTTGTCGCCAAATAAACGGTTCCCCTTTAAAAAGATATCTACACCGTCACCGAATGTAGGACTGGATTGCCTTATACTCCACACCGTAATCCTAAATGTGCATACAGCCTAGGAGTTTTCCTCCATAACATTTACCCTACTTATCCTCTTTTGCCAAAACAGTTTCGACATTGTCTCCTCCTATTCTGACTCAAGGCAGGCTACTCTGCTCACAGCCATCTGACCGCATAACAGGTTTAATCTTATAACGTAACGATCTTAGTTACATTTATAAGCCTCCATGAAATAGGGGTCAACGCCTACATGCCATTGTAGATCGCCCTTATTTCTTTCTCTCAGCATAAGCCCACTTCTGGGCGAAGTATGCAAACACCAAGAGTTTCATCGATATGCCTTATTACGGCTTTTTAGGACCGTTTTTAGCAAGATAAATATTAACTAGGATACTGCGTCTTTAATAAATGCATAATAACGTAATCATCATTCCAAGTACTGCCCCCGCAAACACCTCGACCGGCGTATGTCCGAGCAGCTCCTTTAGTCTTTCGTCCATGTTTAGATCTTTGCTTTCCATTTCTTTTACAATGATGTTTAATATTTTGGCTTGTTTCCCTGCCGCCCTTCTCACCCCCGCTGCATCATACATCACAATAAGTGCCATAATGAGCGATAATGAGAAGATTAGTGTGTCATATCCAGCCTTTTCGCCAATCAATACTGTAATACTACAAACCAATGCCGAGTGTGAACTCGGCATTCCTCCTGCACTCACAAACTTTCTAAAATCAATTTTTTTACTTTGTACAAGCACAATTAGTACCTTTAATAGTTGAGCAATGAACCATGCCGTCAGAGGAATTTGTATATACTGACTACTGGCCATTTTACCAAAAGCTTCCACAAAAGACCTCCTAAAGCTTTTTATAGATTTGACCGATCAAAGCATTTATAAACTTAGGCGACTCCTCTGTAGAATACATTTTCGCAAGTTCAACCGCCTCATTCGCTATGATCTTAATGGATAAATCCGAGTGTAGTAATTCATATACTGCTATTCGCAAGATAGCAAGGTCCGTGGCTGGCATTCTCTCAGTTTTCCAACCCTTTGATGTGCTATTTATGATATCGTCAATTTTGTCAATATTATTGATAACTCCTTGAACAAATTCGAGTATTTGACTCTTATCCTTTTCCTCTAGTATCTCCATATTAATGAAATATGGATCCAATTTGGTTACCAATATTTCTTTGGTAAAAAATTCAAGTTGAAAAAGAATTTTAAAAGCATGATCTCGCACATTTTTTCTATTCATTTTCTTTTCCCAGTTCCTGTGAAACACCCGCTATATTCACATTGATGGAAACCGGAATCAGATTTAACATGGTCTCCACCGCGTGCTTTATTTTGCTTTGAACATCATAAGAAACCTTTTGAATTTCGTATCCATATTTTATTGAAATATAAACTGTTATAGATATTTCTTTTGTCTCCTCATTAAGTTCAATATCAATCCCTTTGCTAAAGTTTTTGTTCTTAATTAATTTTTTTATTTAATCTGGAACCGTATTTGAAATCCCACTGATTCCTGGTACTTCCCTGACCGCTACCGCAACAACCGTTGCAATGACATCTTTAGAAATCTTAACTTGACCTATCATATTTTCCCCCTACACTATATTTATCTTTCGGCCATATTATGCCAAACTTCTTGTACGTCATCATCGTCATCTAGCATCTGTAGCATTTTGTCCATTTTCTCAAGATCAGTCTCATCCGTAATCTCTACTACTGTCTTAGGTACCATCTTGATCTCTGCCTCAACATACTGAATTTTGCTTTCATCGAGCTTACTAACCACGTTATTGAATGCTTCCTCCGGTACGCTTACTTCATATCCTTCTTCATCCACAGCGAAGTCCTCTGCTCCCGCATCCAAAACAAGCATCATCAAATCATCTTCCCTAATTTGATCTGTCTTTTCAATTAGGATCTGTCCCTTTTTTTCAAAAAGATAGGACACGCATCCCGCCGTTCCAAGGTTTCCTCCAATTTTCGTAAAAACATGCCTCACATTTGCAACACTCCGGTTCTTATTATCAGTCAGACAGTCTACTAAAACCGCAACACCGCATGGACCGTAACCTTCATATGTTATGTATTCAAATAGGTTGCTTTCCTTGTCACTCGATGCCTTCTTTATTGCTTTTTCGATCGTATCGTTCGGCATGTTGTTGGTCTTTGCCTTTGTAACCACCGTCTTTAGACGCGGATTTGAATTGATATCCGGACCGCCTTCACGTACAGCAATCACAATTTCTTTTCCGATTCTTGTAAATATTTTTCCACGCGCCGCATCTTGCGCCCCTTTTCTGTGTTTAATATTTGACCACTTGGAATGTCCGCTCATTTTGCCTCCTGTTTATAGTATAATTCTTTTTTCACGATTTTCATATTATAACCATCATTTATCATTTTTTCAAGCTTTTTTTCATCTTCCTCTGGAATGTAGACCTCCACGGAAACGTTCTCGCCAAATGATTGTTTTTCGATCAAAATTAACTTTTTTGCCATTCTCTACTTTTGAAAGTGCCCTTTTTTCACTTTCACCCTCCAGTCTCTTCTCATCAACTCTCCATGATTTTGCACAGTATTGGCGCGCTCATAGATGAGCGTTAATTTGAATTCACTCACAGTTCACACATATATAATCAGTGGATGCCACTCAATGATAATAGCTGGTAGGACGAAGATGTGAGAGAGAAGGAGAGAATTTTATTTTTTTAAGATGGCGAAGAGGGGAATATTTTCTTTCACCATTTTGCGGCTGAAAGCAGGGGTGGCAGAAAATGGATGTGATGCAATATATGAAGAGAAGAAAATCATAAAAAGAGTGTGAAGAAGAATGGAGAGAAAGAAACAAAATGAGAGAGTTTTGAATTTCACAGTGAACATATTATACTACAAGTGATTTGAGAAAGAACAAAAGAGATATTGAAGATTAAGAGGAGAGGGAATGTCTTCCCTCACTTAAACAGAGAGTCGGAATAGAAATAAAATTTATTCAACAAAAGAATAGAAAGAAAGAGAGAGAGAGAGAGAGAGAGAGAGAGAGAGAGAGAGGATACAAGGAAATTGCAGAAATGTGAGTGTAGAACTAAAACAGAATTAAGAATGATTCAGGGATAACGTTGAAGAAAAAGAGAGGTGAAAGAGGGAGAGAGAGAGAGAGAGTAGGAGAATGGAACAAGAAAAGGAAGAAATGGGAGACGAAAGTGAAGATGTAAA
>JAVBPT010000022.1:0-14357 GCA_031549455.1 Eubacteriales bacterium | reverse complement strand
CTGTTTTCTCCGTCATTTTTAGAAAACACTTTCAGATTTTTCTCCTCCTTTGGTGTGATCATGCCAGCTGAAAAGATATAAGCGCCGAAGGCAGATAAGAAGATTCCGGGGACCTCTTTTTGATGTTGGGTTTGTATGCCCAGCATGTTTAGCCCGGCGGTTCTTCCGGTCTTTAAGGCGTTGGACCAAATGGCAAGAATCCTTCCATCTATTTCCGCGCAATCTCCAGCAGCATAAATATTCGGGGAAGAAGTTTGTAAGTATTCATTTACCACAATTCCAAGATTAGTCTTGATCCCAGCATCCTCAGCCAATTTCTTCTCCGCACGAACACCAACTGAAAAGATCACCGCATCCGCTTCAAGTTCATCTCCATTCTTAAAGTTTAGGATAAGCTTTTCTCTGCTTCGCTCGATCTTGGTCAGCTGATGATCCAGCAGAATAGAGATGCCAAGGTTGGCTAGTTTCTTGTAAAAGATTTCGGAGCTTTCAAGGTCGAGTTGAATTGGAAGGAGCCGGTTAGCAGCTTCCACCACACTCACCATCTTGCTTTTATCAACAAGAAAGTCTGCCACCTCAAGCCCAAGTAGTCCGCCGCCGATCACCGCAATTTTTTTCTTATCTCTAATGTATTCAAATACGCTCTTTGAGTCTTCAAGATTTCGGATCGTGAACACACCCTCGATTGAAAGAGCATCGGGGAGGGGGATGAAGTTATTGGATCCTGTGGCGATTAAAAGTTTTGTATATTCGATTCTTTCTCCATTTTGGGTCTCTACTTGACGGTTCTTTTCATCAATTCGAATCGCCTCATCAAAGATCAGCTCAACGCCGTTGGTTTTATACCATTTCTCTTCGGCGATATAAAAGTGTTCGGGTTTTACCTCTTCTAGCACAAAGTCATTGATTTGAGGACGGTTATAAGGTAGAAACGCTTCCTTACAGAGGAGCGTGATACTTGAATCCTTGTCCCTCTCTCGAATGGTTTTAATGGCTTCAAAACCAGAGCCACCTCCGCCGATGATGACAAACTTTTCTTTCGTTGGCTTTGCATTTTTGATTTCCTGTGTTTGGAGCGCGATTTCCTCCAGATGAAAAGCGCTAGCAGGTGCGCCGCAGATTGGACAGACCTCAGGAGGGTTCTCTCCCTCAAATTTTTGTTTACAAACAGAGCAGACCCACATTTTCTTTTTCGCTTTCCCAAGCATCGCATCCGCAAAGTCCACGCCATAGGAAAAGGCCTTTTTAAGATCCTCCTCGCTTGGTCTTAGCCTTACTTTGAATGGCTCTAGTGGAAGGTTTAACCTCAATTGTTTTAGACGTTCCTGCATATTGGGGGTGGCCTCCCCGCTCCATCCGTAGGAGCCAAAACACCCGGCAAAAAGGCCGTCATTAATAATTGGATTAAGTGTGTTTACAAGGTCAAGAACAGGGGGAAGGGCATCACCGATCATGGTAGGAGAGCCAAAGAGAATACCTGTTGCCCCATCCATTGCTTTGCGTACTTCGGCCGGATCGAAATAGACTAGGTCAAATGTTTTCACGGGGATGTTACAAGAAGCAATCCCCTCGGCAATCTTACTGGCTAAGGTCTTTGTGTAGCCGTGTGCCGAAACAAAAGGAATTACCACATTGGGCTCCTTTTGTTCCAAAGTGCTATATTTTCTATATAATTCAATATACTTTTTGGGATTTTTGGTGATAACGGGTCCGTGGCCATTGCAGATGGTTTCGATCTCCAAATCCTGAATCTTATCAAGGGCAGATAACACCTCTTTTCGAAAGGGCCCCATAATCATGTTAAAGTAGTAGGAATAGGCATCTTCCAAATCCTTTGTAACCTCTTCATTGGTCACTTTTGCATGGCTATAGTGGCATCCAAAGCTATCACAGCTAAAGAGTGTTTTCATTTCTTTGACATAGGTAAACATGGTGTCGGGCCAGTGAAGAAGAGGTGCAGAGATAAACTCAAGGGTTTTATCTCCAAGTGAAATACTCATTTCCGCTTCAATATATTGGAACGCTTGATGTACGATTTGCTTTAAAAAGTCAATGGCCACTTTGCTTGCAACCACGGTGATATTAGGACACAATGAAAGCAACTTAACCAATGAGCCAGAATGATCAGGCTCGGTATGATTGATTACAATATAGTCGATATTGGATAAATCAATGTTCTCTTTGATCTTATCAAGGTATTCGTCAAAAAATTTGTCTTTAACGGTTTCAACCAAACAGTTTTTCTCGGAACCCTTTATGAGGTAAGCATTATAGCTTGTTCCATATTCGGTACGCATGATTACATCGAATACTCTGAGATCAGGATCAAGCGCTCCACCCCACCATAAATCCTTTTTTAATTTTAAACTTTTTTCCATGCCATCCTCCTTTTCCTCTATTATACATAAAATTTTAAAAATGAACAGGAAAAATGACAAACCACTTGTGGATCAAATATTTCGGCTTATAATTGTAAAAAAAGGAGAAAAGATGGAAGAGGTTTCGGAGAAGACAAATGGTATATTGGTCGGCACTAAAAAAAAGGGCCTCCGTAGCAAGTGGCCTTGTTAGTGTGATTATTATCTATTATTAAGTAGTTTGCAGAATATTACCGAAAAGTCTAGACTTTTAGCACATGTTATGATAATATTTTGTTTAGAAAGTGAGGGAATAAGGGATATGACATTAAAAGATTTTAACTATGGTTATATTATGCCAAATGGCAAGTATTTGTCTGGCGATCATGAAAGAATTAGTAGAAATTTTATGGAAACTTATCTTTATAAGAAAAAAAGAAGATGGAATGAAAAAGGAGAGTATTATGTAGATAATCCTGATTATATTCCGGAAGTAGGTAAAATATTTGATGAATATATTAAATATTGTGGTTCTATAAAAATATTAGACTTTTTTGTAGAAATACTGGGATGGATTAAAGTGGGAAGTGTTTTGGATGATTTTAGAGGTAAAAAAACGATATTAGTTCCTGCAGTGTGGATAGAAGATACGGAAAATAAAAAGACAGCTATGTTTGTTCAAATGATTAAAAATCAAGCAATAAGATTGGATTATAAACTAATTGACGAGGCTGTATGGTATAACGGGGACAGATGGGGTTACGATGAGAATATGCTCTGGGGTGAAAAAATAAAAATCGGAGAGGACTTTGATGAAGATGGTTTCTGTGATTGTAGCGAATATTTAGCTCGAGCATCGGGAGAAGAGTTGGGAAATAATAGTGTAGGAACAACAGATGAAGAAGATACCGAGTTAAGCTAGTCAATTAGGGATATATAGAAAAAATATCTTTGTTTTATCTTAAAATTAAATATAAAAAAGGGGGGCCATAAAAATTTATTTTAGGACACCCTCTTTTTTAAAAAGTTTTATAGTGTTTCTGTTTCGATTTCTGCGTCAAATGATTTTCCACATGGTTCTTCTTTTTGTGCACATCTACAGTAAACAGCAAGATCTCCGGTTTCGGCTTTTGCACCAACAGCAACAGGAACTTCTACTCTGATTTTTTGACAGATCACAAATTTGCAAATGTTTCCTGGTTTTGGATAGTTGCCTTCTTGTTTCGGTAGTACGCTTGCAGGACCTAAACATTTAATTTTGATTTCTCCTACTTCTGCGCATGGTTTTACGGTAACCGGAACGCAAACGCTCATATCTTCACAGCCTAAAGCAGGACAAAGGTCTCCTTTGCATCTTTCATTGTACTTTCCTTTTTCTTCGTAATCAAATCCCATCATTTTATACCTCTTTCTTTATAATTTTAGATCCCATATGTAAGACATACATATGTGATCCATATACTATATGTGGCAGTTGGACTTGTGTGAAAACTTGTATACATAAATAAAATTTATTTGGAATATATTACTAAAAACAATCTCTTGTAAAGTATTGTCATTTTGGGCTGTTTGATATATAATAGAGGTATTAGGAGGGAAACCATGGATGGCTTCTTTAGAAAATTAATATGGACATTTATTATTTTTGAAACAATATTACTTGTATTTATAGTGGTGGATACTATATATTCGGGCAATAAAATTGATTTTAGCCAGATTAAGTTGGCCTTTAAAAAAGAAGAAAAGATTTCCGAGATAGAGATCATTCCCAAAAAAGAGCTGGATGAGGCGGGAGATGTTTTGACAGGGGGGACTTTTATGCAGTTTAATATCAATGAGAGTATCAAAAACAGGATCATGGGTAAATCCTATATGGTGAATGAAAACATAGCACTGTCAGATCTTACATATTTACAGATGAGCTACTATGGTTTTGATGGGAAAGAACATTTTGGGGAAATGATTGTTCATAAAAGCATTGCGAATGAGGTTTTGGACATCTTTTCGGAATTGTATGAAATTCGTTTTCCGATAGAGAAAATGGTGCTTGTAGACGATTATGATGCGGATGATATAAGGTCAATGGAGGCGAACAATACCTCGGCGTTTAATTATCGAAATATCGCCGGAACCAACACACTCTCTCGTCATGCGCTTGGTTTCGCGATCGATGTTAACCCGGTTCAAAATCCGTATGTTTATGCAGACGGAAATGTCATGACGCCGGCAAGCAAAATTTATACTGACCGAACACATGTGAGCTCCGGAATGATCAACAAGGATGATGAAGTCTATCAAATATTTAAAAAGTATGGTTGGAACTGGGGTGGTGACTTCTCGCCTTATAAAGATTATCAACATTTTGAGAAAAAATAGGATGTAACAACAAATTTATAATCAATAGGGGATGATGTTGGATTCCCTATTTTTGCTTTAAAACTATTGAATAATAAAATGTAATCTATATAATGATAATATCATATAGAAGGAGTAAAAATGAGTTCTATTGTTGACATTTGGAACAAAATATTAGACATTTCAAAAAATATTCCAAGCATTCATACAAATGATATCATCGATGTGGCGATCGTGGCCTTTTTGATTTATCAACTCATTAAGATTATCCGAAATACAAGAGCATGGACGCTTTTTAAGGGAATTGGGATTATTTTATTCATTGCGGCTGTGGCCTACTTTTTGCAACTGAATACTGTACTTTGGATTTTTAGCAAGACCATCTCGGTGGGTATTATCGCAGTAATTGTTATTTTTCAGCCTGAACTTCGTACCGCGCTTGAGAAGATCGGAACAGGGAATGTACTGGCAAGTATGTTTCGAATGGATGAGGTGAAAAAGCAAGAGAAGATTGCAGTAAAGACCATTGATGAGATTGTAACAGGGATTAAGCATCTGTCGGAAGAAAAGACGGGTGCAATTATCGTGATCGAGCAGGATGTAAAGTTGGGTGAGTTTGAAACAACGGGTATTCGACTTGATTCTATTGTATCTAGCGAAATTTTGGTGAATATATTTGAGAAGAACACACCGCTTCACGATGGTTCTGTGATGATTCGTGATAATCGTATCACCTATGCTACCTGTTATTTGCCGCTTACAAACAACCCCAACATTAGTAAAAAGTATGGGACGAGACACCGGGCAGCAATCGGCATCACAGAGATATCGGATGCGGTTGTGATTGTTGTGTCTGAGGAGAGGGGATCTATCTCTCTATGCAAGGATGGCGAGCTAAAATATAATGTTGATAAAGAACACATCCGAAATGAAATTATTTTGTCTTTAAAATCAAATCGTAACAAAAAACTGATGAAGGGGATTAGTGGATGAAGGTAGCAAATAAAACAAAAAATGAATGGTGGTTTTTTTTATCTATCTTTATAGCGATGGTCCTTTGGGTAATTGTGATCAACGTGGAAAATCCAACAGAGAATGTGACCATTCGAAATATTGTGATAGAGATCATTAACGAAGACGCTCTTTTTGTGGAACACATTATGTATTATGGAATGGAGGAAAAGGATCTTACGGTTCGCTTCTCCGGAAGCAAGCTGGAAGTGGATAAGATAAGAAATTTGAGGGATGAGATTAAAGGAGTGGTGGATCTATCAGAGTATGAGCGTTATGAGGCAGAGGAAGGAACGTTTAACAAATATCTGCCGATTGAGATTGACTTTCCAAATAGTTTCAAAACAGTAAAGTTAGAATCCCAAAGTATGGATATGATTAAGGTATACGTGGATGAACTGGCAGAGAGCAACCAGGAGATCGTGTATGGGATTAATGGAAGTTTAGAGAAGAA
This sequence comes from Eubacteriales bacterium, assembly GCA_031549455.1. GTDB lineage: Bacteria > Bacillota > Clostridia > Lachnospirales > JAKSVV01 > JAVBPT01. The sequence continues at coordinate 8,180 of JAVBPT010000022.1, read as the reverse complement.
CTATGAGATTAAAAATGATAGCATCAAAATTCTCCCAAGCAATATCACACTAACAGGGCCAAAGGGTTTGATTCGAAAAGTGAAAGAGGCAAGAATTATTATTGACATCACAAATAGGGTAGATCGTATGCCGATAGCTGTTCATATCTATGATGAGCGTGGGGAGATTGTAAATAATATTAAGCTGAGTCAAGAAACGGTGACGGTGCAGTATGACATTGTCAAGAAAAAAGAGGTAAAGCTCATTGCGGATATTGTAAATACCATTCAGGAGGATCTAAACCTAATCGACATCAAAATGGAACCTTCGGCGATCACAATACTGGGGGACGAAAGGGTGGTGGATGAGTTTCCAAACGATTTGCACGTAAAAGTTGAAATAAACAATAAAGAAGGCAAATATAATACTAAAGAGAAAATCTCTTTACCAAAAGAGGTTGTTGAACTCGGAAATATTGACGAGATATTTATTTCATACGAAATTAGAAGATAAGGAGTAGAACATATGTGCGGTATTGTAGGTTATGTCGGAAATAGGGATGTAAAAGAGGTGTTGCTGAGTGGCCTTGGAAAGTTGGAGTATAGAGGATATGACTCGGCGGGAATTGCGTTAACAACCAAAAAGGAGATACAGATTATAAAAGAGAATGGACGGCTTGAGAAGTTGGAGAAGAAGACCAAGAATATGAATATTCAATCCAATCTTGGTATCGGGCATACAAGATGGGCAACGCATGGAAAACCATCCGATCTCAACTCTCATCCACATTTTAATAAGGACAAGTCGATTGTGCTAGTTCATAACGGCATTATAGAAAACTATCTCGAATTAAAAAACGAGCTTATTAAAGAGGGGTATGATTTCATTTCCGAAACGGATACAGAAGTGATTCCGCACTTGATTCAGAAACTCTACCAAGGTAGTGCACTAGAAACACTTAAGCTTTTACAAGAAAGACTACGTGGGTCTTATGCGCTTGCGATCCTGTTTAACAATGAACCGGATACTTTATACTGTATTAAAAAGGATAGTCCACTGATTGTCGGAAAAGGGAAGGATGAGAACTTTATTGCATCAGATATTCCGGCATTTCTTGAATACACAAGGGAAGTCATTATCCTAGAAGATAAACAGATGGCTAAAATCACAGCAGATGAGGTTAAAATATACGATGAAAATGGCGAGGAAGTGGCAACAGAGACCAAGGAAATCACCTGGAGTATTGCTGCCGCTGAAAAAGGCGGATACGACCACTTCATGCAAAAAGAAATATTTGAGCAGCCCAAAGTCATCCGAGATACCCTTTCTGGGCGTTTGAGTGCGCTCACAACGGATGTGCAACTCTTTGATACAAAATTGGATATCAATCATTTCAACCGAATTTACTTTGTGGCTTGCGGTACAGCTTATCATGCTGCACTCATCGGGAAGAGTCTGATTGAGAAAATGATTCGGATTCCCATCGAGGTGGATGTGTCCTCCGAGTTCCGCTACAAGGATCCGATTGTGGACAATAAAACGTTAGTGGTGGTGATTTCCCAATCCGGTGAAACGGCGGATACATTGGCGGCGCTTAGATTGGCCAAGGAAAAGAAGGCCACAACACTCGGCATTGTGAATGTGGTGGGAAGTAGCATTGATCGTGAAAGCGACATTACACTTTATACCTCCGCAGGCCCAGAGATTGCTGTGGCATCCACCAAAGCCTATACGGCACAACTTGTCTGTATCTATCTTCTCACGCTCTATATTGCACTCAAAAAAGGGAAGATGACAGAGCCGGAATTTGAGGAGGCCAAGAAGGAAATACTCGGTCTTTCCCATAAGGTAGAAATGGTTTTAGAGAAAGTAGAAGACATTCGGGAAATCGCGAAAAAATACTATAAATCCAAAAATGTATTCTACATCGGAAGGGGGATGGACTATTATGTGGCCAAGGAGGGTTCTCTTAAGCTAAAGGAAATCGCCTATGTACATAGTGAGGCTTATGAGGCTGGAGAGCTAAAGCATGGACCCATTGCGTTAATGGAAAATGCAACACTGGTGATTGGAATTTTAATGGATGACCGTTTAATAGAAAAGACCATCAGCAATCTAAAAGAGGTAAAAGCACGGGGGGCAAAGGTTCTAGTCATTGCAGAGGAGGGAACGGATCTGAGCGACACCGCGGACTCTGTCATTTACATTCCAAGTACCAAAAAAGAGTTCTCATCGGTGCTTGCCAATATACCACAACAGCTCATTGCATATTATATGTCAATATTTCTTGAAAACGATGTGGATAAACCAAGAAACCTTGCAAAGTCTGTCACCGTCGAGTAAGGAATGAATGAAGGAGAAAAAAATGAATGAAAATAATTTAGGACTTATTCTTGATTACAACTATATGATGGCAGATTATATAGGAGGGAAGGGAATAACCGCTCAGGAAATCGAAAGCTTAAAAGAGAAAATAAGGCTTTCCCATAACAACATGATGATCAAAAAAACAAATGGAATGATGGACTTTAGGAGACTTCCTTTTGAACAGATGGACCTTGTTTCGGAGATAAAAGAATACGTAAATGCTGTAAAGAATGATATTGAAGCATTTGTTGTTCTTGGGATTGGTGGGTCAGCGCTTGGCCCAATCGCTGTGCAACAGGCCTTAAACCATCCGTATTATAACGAACTGACCAAAGAAAAAAGAAATGGGTATCCACGCTTATATGTGCTGGATAATGTGGATCCAGAAAGGATTTCTGGATTTTTAGATGTGGTGGATATTGAAAAATGTTTGTTTAATGTGGTCTCTAAGTCTGGAAGCACTTCTGAGACCATGTCCCAATTTATGATCTTAGAGAAAATGCTTGAGGAAAAAGTGGGTTCGGATAAGATCCGTGGAAACATTGTGTTTACTACAGATCGAGAAAAGGGAAACCTGGTTGAGATTGCAAAGAAAAAAGGGTACAGATCTTTTGTCATCCCATCTGGCGTGGGCGGAAGATATTCGGAGCTGAGTTCAGTTGGACTTCTGGCGGCGGCGATGTGCGGCATTGATATAGAGGAATTATTGAAGGGCGCAGCCTATATGGACGAGCTTTGCAGCAGAGAGGATGTGTATCAAAATCCAGCTTATATGTTTGCCACGCTTCATTTCATTGCCATGAATCAAGGCAGAAATATGTCTGTGATGATGCCATATGCAGATAGCTTAAAATACATGTCAGATTGGTATGCGCAGCTTTGGGCGGAATCCATTGGAAAAAAATATGATTTGGAAGGGAAAGTTGTGCATGCCGGGCAAACACCGGTTAAGGCGCTGGGGGTAACAGATCAACACTCACAGCTACAACTTTACTCGGAGGGTCCAGATGATAAGGTGATTATTACACTGGGTGTAAAAGAATATAAAAAAGAGCTTATGATTCCGGCTGTGTATGAAGAGATTAAAAATATCTCTTTCCTGGGTGGCCATACCCAAAATGAGTTGATTCATATTGAGCAAGCCTCCACAGAGTATGCGCTTATGAGGTCTTCCAAAATGAATATGGCCATTCTTTTCCCAAGAGTAAATGCCTTTACAATTGGAGAATTTATACAAATGATGGAAATTGCAACGGGCTTTATGGGTGAATTAATGAATATTAATGCGTTTGATCAACCAGGTGTGGAAGAAAGTAAGAATGCGACCTATGCGATGTTTAATAAGCCAGGCTATGAATCAAAGAGAAGAGAAATGGAGGAGGCAAAGCAAAAAGAGGAACGGTTTATAATCAGATAGGAGGAGAAATGGAAGAAAACAATCCATTTAAAGAGTTGCCACAGATTGAAACCAAAAGACTACTTCTTCGGAAGTTTAGAATAGAGGACCTAGAGGATTTATACGCATATGCAAGCCTTGATGAGGTGAGTCAGTATATGACATGGGATACACATCAAAATAGGGAGGCGACCCAAGACTACATCCAGTTTGTTCTTGGGAGATATGAAGAGGGTGTAACGGCTCCATGGGGGATCGAGTATAAAGAAGAGGGAAGGTTCATCGGTGCAATCGAGCTGATGAGCTGGGACCGAGAAAATCAAAGCGCAGAAGTGGGGTATGTGTTAAATAAGGATTACTGGAATCAAGGTATCATGACAGAGGCACTTGGCGAAATTATTCCGTTTGCTTTTGAAAAGATGAATCTGGAAAGACTGCAGATCAGGCATGTTAAAGAAAACATCGCCTCCGGAAGGGTGATGCAAAAAAATGGTCTTACATACGAGGGGACCTTACGAAGATGTAGAATTCAAAAGGGAGACTTTATAGATTTGAGTGTGTATTCTATATTGAGAGAAGCATATTTAAAAAGCAAAGCAAATTAGTAAAAAATGGAAACATTAAATGAAGTGCATGTTTTTAGAGATAGACTGCGCTTCTTTTATTTTGATGTCATTTTATGTCGAAGTTTCTGCAAGCTTATGCCTGGCTTATTTTAAACCTCCGCTAACTTTAATAAGATGTATAAGTGAAGGAGGCCAAGATGTTTTACATTATACAGTTTATTTTGGGGATTTTTTCATACCGCCTACCTATAATGTATCAGATAGGACTTTTCATTCTTGGCTTTTCCTTTTTTGTTTTTTTAAAAAAAGAAAGAAGACTGGTTTATCTTTTCTTACTGCTACTGGCATTTATACTTGGTTATTTTAGATGTTCTATAAGTTTAAACCATAAGGGCTCACTGGATGAAAAGGTTTATAAGACATCAGAATATGTTGGAACGATTCAGAAAATGAAACAGGCAGGAAGCGGAGTTAACCTGGTCGTAAGGTTGGAAAAGGAAAGGGAACGGATTACGCTTTACTCGGATCTTCTGGATTTAAAAGAGGGGTACCGAGTCTTTATAAAGGGTTACATCTATAAACCAAGTGCTGCGACCAATAAAGGACAATTTGATGAACTTGGTTATCTGTATACACAGAAAATTTATTACAAATTTTACGGGGAGATACAAAAGGTAGAAGAGAATCGAGGTTTAAAAGTCCGCCTTTATGATTTTAAAAGTCAACTACGCTCAATATATGATCAACTTTTTGAGGACCCAGATTCAGGAATCCTAAAGACAATGATACTAGGGGATTCACAAAGTTTGGATCAGGATGTGAGAGACTTGTATGCGGACACAGGGGTGGTTCATATACTGGCGATATCGGGACTTCATGTGGGTATTCTAAGTAGTTTTATTTTTTCAATCTTTCAAAAAGCAGGGTTGAATGAAAAAATCTCGGCGCTCCTTTCGATCTGCATCGTTCTTTTTTACACTATTTTAACAGGGGCCTCAATCTCAACGGTCAGAGCTTGTATAATGGTTTCTATTTTCCTATTTGCAAAGGTGGTGGAGAGAGATTATAACGTTAAAAATAGCCTTGCGATTGCGGGAGTTGTGCTTTTGCTCTATGAACCACTCTATTTGTGGAATATCGGTTTTTTGCTTTCGTTTACGGCGGTGATTGCGATCGTATCCAGTCCAAATTTATCGTATAAGATCCGAAATAAGCGATTAAAGAGTTGGGTTGGCAACATGACAGTGAATCTTTCGAGTTTCATGTTCACCTTTCCAATCATCGCTTATAACTTTTATATGGTCCCACTAGGGAGCATTGTGGCTAATCTTTTTGTGCTTCCTTTTGTAAAAGTGCTTGTTATCAGTAGCATGAGCCTCATGCTGATATATAAGATTCATTTTGGTTTGGCCACGGTACTGGCTTATATTCCGAAAATGATTCTTATGTATTATGAGACTATTCTGAGATGGATTACAAGTCTCAAAATATCAAAACTGTTTACAGGAAGGATTGGCATTCTCGCGATTCTGGCAAGTTACTGCTCCATTTTGGTTTTATATTATCACATTCAAAACAAGGAAGAAGTTAAAAAAGATAGAAAAAAAGTAGTCTGGATTGCGCTTTCGGTAATGATGATTACCATTCTAATTCTTCTAAACCTTTTCTTGAAACCGCTTCTTACAGTTACTTTTTTGGATGTGAAACATGGTAGCGCATCCTTCATGATGGATCGCCAGAAGAGAACTGTTCTGGTCGATGGTGGGGGGTTAAGAACGCAGGCCAAAAGAAATACGGGGGCAAACATACTCTTTCCTTATCTTCAGCTTTCTGGAGCGAGACGGGTGGATGTGGCAATCGTGACACATCCAGACCAGGATCATATTCAGGGGATTATAGAGATTTTAGATCTCATTGAGACGGGGGCGGTCATTCTTCCAATTGGAAAGATAAATGAAAAACCACTTGCTCAAATATTAATTAAAAAGTGTGAACAAAAGGGGATCCCCGTTTACTATTTTAAAAAGGGTGATCAGTTTACGGTGGGAGAAATGAAATTTACATGCGTCTACCCACCTCAAAATATTGATCACTTTGAACTGAACGTTAATAACTATTCGCTTGTATTTCGGATGGAATATAGAGATAAAAAAATTATTTTCACAGGGGACATTGAAAAAGAAGGAGAAAAGCTCTTGGCAGAAAGAATGGAGGAGCAGGAGGAGGTATATCTTTTAACCATTCCGCATCATGGTTCTACGACCTCTTCTACGGAAAACCTATTTTCGGTCTTTCGGCCTCGGCTCTCAATCCTTTCGGGAGATGCAAAGAATGAACAAGAGTGGAGAAACCGGGTTTCTAAAATTTATGAGCGGTATGGTGTGGATGTCAAAAGTACAAGTCGATTTGGTATGATCTCGCTAGAGATATGGAGGTAGAAATGAAGCTCAATGTGATATTAATAGAAAACGACGAGGAATATGCCAACATGCTTCTTCGCTATGTGGTCAGAAATAATCAGGAGGATATTAAACTCACCATTTGTTCAAGCCTTAAAAAGGCGTATGAGTGTGTGGAGGAAAGGATAGAAAATATCGATCTGGTGCTTGTTAGCGAAGGACTGGCCTACCAAGAAAAGGTTGGCTTTGATAACTATATGATTTTAAAAGAAAATGATTATGATATTAAGGGAAATGAAAAAAAAGAAATTTTTAAATATGCATCGGGTGAAAATATCGTATCTGAAATCTTTAGAGCGGTATCCAACCAAAAGAACAAGGTGAAGACAAAAATTATTACCGTTTATTCTCCGAATGGTGGAACGGGCAAAACCTTTGTTTCTACAAGACTAGCGGGATATTTATCCAAGTCTAAAAAGGTGTTTTATCTAAATCTGGAATCCATCACAGATTTTACGGAGTATTTTAAACTGATGGAGGGGAAAAATTCAATTACTTCAGCTCTATATCAGGTGGAGCAGGAAAATGCGACCATTATCACAAAGGAATATATTGTGAAACAAGAGGAGAATATAGATACTTTTATTCCACCGGAGAATGCACTGGATATGCTGGAAATGGATTCGAAAAGGATACGACTTTTAATTAAGAAGATCAAAAAAATGGGGTATGATTACATCGTGATTGATATGGATTCAAAGTTTGATAAAACTTTACTCGCCGTTTTGGAAGAGACGGATAAACTGCTCTTGATTAAGACAAAAGAAGGGACAATAAAGCTTGAGAAGTTCAGAAAATACTTATCTACTCTAAATCAGAGAGAGGAGTATGAAGCCAAAATAACAGAGTTTGGATTTTGCAGAAACACGATCTCAAGAGACTTGAAGGAATTAATGAACGTGTGAGGGGGATATGAAAGAAAACATACTTGATGAGATCAGTCGGAATATAAAAGAAGAGATTGCCTTTCGAGATGAAATCACGGACGAGGAGCTAAAACGCATCATTTGCTCTGAGATTATCAGATATTCGTCCAAACAGTTTTTGAGCGCAGAAGAAAAGAATGCACTTTTGATAAAGATTTTCAATCAACTTCGTAAAATGGGAATTCTGGAAGAATTACTTCTGGACGACTCCATTAGTGAGATCATGATTAATGGTAAAGATCATGTTTTTATAGAAAAAGAAGGTAGAATCGAAGAAATTTCTATACACTTTCATACACATGAGGAATTAGAAAATATGATTCAAAAGATGGTATCAAAGGTAAATCGAACAGTAAACCAGGCGAGTCCGATTGTGGATGCTCGGTTACTGGATGGTTCAAGGTTTAATGTGGTGTTGGATCCAGTGGCGATTAATGGTCCAATTGTTACGATCAGAAAATTTTCAAGGGAAGTGCTCACCATTGA
>JAVBPT010000008.1:0-28166 GCA_031549455.1 Eubacteriales bacterium | reverse complement strand
TAGTATTCACATGATAGGATAAAAAACAAAAAACACTCTTGACATTTAAAATGCAAAAGTGTACAATGACTAATGTTAGCACTCAAGACAAATGAGTGCCAGAAAATAAAAAAGGAGGCGTATTCGTATGAAATTAAAACCGATAGGAGACAAGGTCGTATTAAGAGAAATAGATGCAGAAGAAAAAACCGCATCAGGAATTGTACTTTCGTCCAAGTCACAAGAAAAACCACAGGAGGCAGAAGTTGTTGCCGTGGGACCAGGCGGAACAATTGACGGAGTAGAGGTAAAGATGGAAGTGAAAGTGGGAGAAAAGGTAATCTACTCAAAGTATTCAGGAACGGAAGTGAAAATAGAGGATACAACCTACATTGTAGTGAGACAAAACGATATTCTTGCGGTTGTTGAAAAGTAAGTAAATAAAATTTATAGATAGATTGAGGAGGAAGCAAAATGGCAAAACAAATGAAATATGGAATGGAAGCAAGAGAAGCGCTTTCAAAAGGCGTAAATGCGCTTGCAGATACGGTGAAAGTGACGCTTGGACCAAAAGGAAGAAACGCAGTTCTGGACAAAAAATTTGGTGTACCACAAATTACGAATGATGGAGTAACAATTGCAAGAGAGATTGAACTATCCGATCCGTTCGAAAATGTGGGCGCGCAAACTGTAAAGGAAGTTGCAACCAAAACCAATGATGTGGCAGGGGATGGAACCACAACTGCTACGGTGTTGGCGCAAGCGATGATTAGAGAAGGAATTAAGAACATCACATCTGGAGCCAATCCAATTATTTTAAGAAATGGAATGAAGAAAGCCACCGAAGGTGTTGTAAACTTTATCAAAAAAATGAGCAAAGAGATTAATGGAACAGATCAGATTGCAAAGGTAGCAGCAATCTCAGCGGGTGATGATTTGGTTGGAAAATTGATTGCAGATGCCATGGAAAAAGTGGGTGTAAAAAATGGTGTCATTACAATAGAAGAAGGAAAAACATCTGAAACATTTGTGGAAGTGGTAGAAGGTATGCAGTTTGATCGTGGATACATATCACCATACATGGTTACAGACACAGAAAAGATGGAAGCAACCCTAGATAAACCATATATCCTAATCACGGATAAGAAGATTTCAAACATCCAAGAGATCCTACCAGTTCTCGAAGAGATTGTGAAGTCAGGTGAAAAGTTGCTCATGATTGTGGAAGACCTAGAAGGAGATGCACTTACCACTATTCTGTTAAATAAGCTAAAAGGCGTGTTTAATGTGGTGGCGGTAAAGGCTCCTGGCTTCGGTGACAGAAGAAAAGAGATGCTTCAAGACATTGCTATTCTAACAGGAGGGACTGTGGTTTCCGATGATCTTGGCATGGAGTTAAAAGAGGCAAGACTCGAGTTATTAGGTCGTGCGGAAAGCATAAAAATAACCAAGGAAAACACCATTATTATTAACGGTGAGGGAGACAAAAAAGAAATCGAAAAAAGAGTAGCGCAAATTAGAAAGCAATATGAGGACTCAACCTCCGAGTTTGATAAAGAAAAGTATAATGAAAGGTTGGCAAAATTAGCGGGCGGGGTGGCTGTTATTAAAGTAGGGGCAGCAACAGAAACCGAAATGAAGGAAACAAAGCTTAGAATAGAGGATGCGCTTGCGGCTACAAGAGCAGCGGTTGAAGAAGGAATCGTACCTGGTGGTGGAGCAACCTACATTCATGCAATTAAAGAAATAGAAAAGGTTACAAAAGGACTAGAAGGAGACGAAAAAACAGGAGCACTTATTGTGGTAAAAGCACTTGAAGCCCCAGTGAGACAGATTGTAGAAAATGCAGGAATTGAAAGCTCTGTTATTGTAAACAAACTTTTGTCTGAAAAAGACAATATTGGATACAATGCTTTGACTGAAAAATATGTGGATATGATTGAAGAAGGTATTATTGATCCAACAAAGGTAACCAGGTGCGCACTTGAGAACGCAACCAGTGTTGCATCTACTCTGCTTACAACAGAGGTGGTTGTGGCCGATTTACCAGAAAAAAACAACGCTCCTGGCATGGATATGGCAGGAATGGGTGGCATGGGCGGCATGATGTAAGATAAAAAGCAGTAGGAATGTCTACTGCTTTTTTGATGCTATTTCTTGAAGGAACAGACGGGGAGTATCACAGACCATCCCCAAAAGTTTTGGTAAGTGGAATTATGGATTGACATTGAAAGATAGTTCTATATAATTAAATAAAAGGAACGAGCATGAAAATTAAAAATACAATCAATGAGGTACTCTATTCTGTTTTACCAATTACGATTATTGTAACCATTCTTCATCTCACAATTACTCCGCTGCCGGCGAATATTATGATGAGTTTTGTGGTGGGAGTCATTTTTCTGATTATTGGAGAAATTTTGTTTTTACTTGGAAGTGATGCGAGCATTCTTTTAATGGGAGAATTGATTGGTTCGAATATTGCACGTTTTAAGAAGACGTACATCATGATCTTATTTGGCTTTTTATTTGGTTTTATGGCCACTGTTGCGGAACCAGATGTACAAGTCCTTGGTTCCCAGGTGAGCAACATCAACTCTACCATTGGGAGAACACTTTTGGTTATGATGGTGTCATTTGGGGTTGGTATATTTGTGGCAATGGCCCTGATTCGGATTTTAAAAAACATTCCACTGAGAAGGGTTTTGTTTTTTTCTTATACATTGATTCTTATTATCGCGATCTTTGCGCCTTCTGAATATCTGTCTGTGGCTTTTGATTCAGGTGGGGTGACCACGGGACCAATCACGGTTCCGTTTATTTTGGCTTTTGGGATTGGGGTTTGCGCAGTGAGAGGAGGGAAGAATTCGCAAGATGATAGCTTTGGTTTGATCGCTATGGCATCGATTGGTCCGATCATTGCGGTGTTAATTCTTGGCATGGTATTTGGCAAGCCAAGTGTGACAGGGAATGTTTTGGACATCCAGGTGGAGGAGATGAATGTGCTTCAAAACTTTGGCACAGTGCTTCCTCATGTCGCACTCAATGTGCTAGTTGCCCTATCACCGATTGCCATTATCTTTATATTATTTCAAATCTTTTTACTGAAATTATCCAAAATCGGGATGATCAAGATGTGCGTGGGACTATTGATCACATTTTTGGGTCTCACCTTATTTTTGACAGGGGTAGAGGGAGGATTTTCGATGGCGGGTTCCTATTTGGGTATTTTGCTTGGGGCACTACCATCTATCTGGTTACTCATTCCCATTGGTTTTGTGCTTGGTTTTTTTGTGGTGTATAGCGAACCCGCAGTACGGGTTTTAAATGAACAGGTGGAAGAAGTGACAGCGGGTTATATTAAAAAACAAACGATGTTATACTCTCTTGCAATCGGGGTTGCCATATCGGTATCTTTGTCTATTATAAGAGTTATCGTGGGCTTTCCAATCTGGTATTACATCCTGCCGGGCTATTGTATTGCGTTGATTCTGACAAAGTATGTACCACCAATCTTTACGGGGATTGCCTTCGACTCTGGTGGAGTGGCCTCTGGCCCTATGGCGGCAACCTTTATTATGCCACTTCTGATAGGCATTTGTCAGTCAGTGGATGGAAACTTCTTTCAGGATGCATTTGGGGTTGTATCCATGGTTGCGATGACACCCCTTATATCGATACAAGTTCTTGGGTTGATTTACAAGATGAAACAGAACGAATTTGACAAGAAAACAAGGGAGGTTACAATGGATGAGATTGAAGCCTCATTGGATATAGAAGAATTAATGGAAGACGGAGGGCAGAATGAAGAGTAGGCGTGAACCACTTTCGATGTTGGTACTAATTATAAATGAAGATTTGGAAAAAGCGGGAGTGAGCATTTTAAAAACAGTAGCGGATAGGGATATCATTGTATTTTCAGGACGAGGAACGGCAAGGCTGAGCCTTATGCAGCTGGTAGGGCTTAGAAACCGAGATAGGTTAATTGCGATCTCATTTATAGAGCAAGAAAAGATTGTGGAGGTGATCGAAGAACTCAGGGTAAAACTTGAGTTAGATAAGCCTAGGACAGGAATTGCCTTCAGTATTAATACAAATGGGCATGCGGGTTTGATTAAGTTTAATAAGGAACGCTTTGAACGCGTAAAGAATTTATCGAAGATGGAGGGGGCACACATGAAAAGCGAATATGAACTAATTATGATTATAACCAATCGGGGTTTTGCAGATGACATCATGGAGATCGCTCATACAGCAGGGGCGAGCGGCGGAACAGTGGTACATGGCAGAGGAATTGCGAGCGATACCATTGAAACTTTCCTGGGTGTGAAAATTGAACCGGAGAAGGAGGTGGTGCTTACCGTTGTGGCGAAGAAAGATGCCACCAAGGTACTTACTGCCATTCACGCTAAAACTTGTACAAAAGAGTTGCTTAATACATTTGCATTTTCGATGCCAGTTTCGGATCTAGTTGGGGGAACACATATGAGAGAGCTATTGGAAGAAAAAAATGAATAGGGGGTTCTTATGAAAAAGAGAAAAAATGTTGGTTTGGTGGCTTTAATATTGCTTATTTTGCTTGTCATCTATTTGTTTGCAACGAGGCAGAAACCAAATTTTATTGAAACAAGTTCATTTGAGGAATATGTATCGGGGCTCACTTTATGCTATGAATATTATGCAGATGTGGATGGAGATGGAGCGGATGAAATCATTGCACCCTATATTGCGGCAGAAAGGATGGACGATGGAACCTTTGCTTTAGACGATGGGCAAGACTGGGCAATCATTATCAGAAAACAAAATGAGAGGATATGTTACCCGATTTTTCCAAAGAAGTACGTTCAGCTAGGTGAAGTCAATTTTGAAACCTATCAGGTTGGGGACGAAAAGGGTCTTCGGATCTTGGTTCACGAATCTCAAACAGCAGGTCTTGTGCTATATGAGATTCGCTTTAATCAAAAGAAAGAAAAGTATGAACGAAATGAAATCTATAATCCAGGAACCATAAATTATATTATGAAGAGTGGATGGTGATTTTATGAAGAGAATAAAGTTATGAGAAACTTGTGCTGAAGGTTGAAAATGAAAAGGCTTGTAGGGCGGGGGGAATCACATTATTCTCTTTCTTGCTCCGGCATCATAGAAGGATTAGAGCAAGTAGGAAATTGGCGGGTATCGGGGAGGTCATGGTATGAAGAAAAAATTACTGGAGATGGAATGTGAAAATATTTGAAATCAGAGAAGAAGAACTAGCCTATTTAAAAAAGAAGGATAAAAAATTGGGGAAGGCTATAGAGGAGATAGGGAAAATTGAGAGGGAGCTTAAACCTGACATTTTCTTTGGGCTCATTAGTAGTGTTGTGAGTCAGCAAATATCCGGAAAGGTAGCAACGATTCTTTTTGGCCGACTTGAAACATTGGCAAAAAAGATCACACCTCTCAACTTAGTAAAACTTTCAATAGAAGAGATTAGGGCGTGTGGTATAAGCTATAAAAAGGCAGAGTATATCAAGAACATTACAGATGCTTTTGTAAGCAAAAAAATTCTCCCCAAAAAACTGGAAGAGATGGAAAATGAGGAGATTATTAAAACTCTGATTGAACTAGATGGAGTAGGAAGATGGACCGCAGAGATGATGCTTATCTTTTCATTACAGAGGAAGAACGTTTTAAGCTTTAATGACTTTGGTATTCGGAAAGGGTTATGTAAACTCTACAATTTAGAAACGATTTCAAAGGAAGAGTTTGAAAAATATCGCAAAAAGTTTTCGCCATATGGTAGCATTGCATCCTTCTATCTGTGGGAGATTGCTTCTACAAAGTGAAAGAGATGACTTCAAATGAAATCATCTCTTTTTTATTGGTTTAATTTCGGGGCATCCTCATGCCGCCGTCACCCAATCCACCTCGACCACCCATCATACCGCTGCCACCTGTTCCGGCTGTTGCAGTATTGAGTAAAGTGGTTCCACTATAAATTTCATAACTTGCTCCACTTTTGATATCAGGTGAGCTGAGAGCAAGGTATTTACAGTCTATAGAAGGAGTGAACTGAATGATTGTTTTGCCATCTTTTTTCACACTTATCTCTTTTTCGGATTGTATAGTAGAATTTATATAAACATAACTTTGTGTGGAGTTTCCGCCTGGGTTTGAACCGGTACCCGTACCGCCATAAATCACGATGCCTCCGGTGATAGTGACAGTGCCATCCGCATCTAATGCTCCATTATCTGGCGTGGACTGAATTAGGGAAACAATGGTTCCACCACTAATGTTAATGGTTCCATTGGAATCGAGACCATCGCCACCAGCAAGCAACGAAATGGTTCCCCCGCTAACATGAATGCTATAGGAGTTTGAAGAGGCAAATTGGTCTCGACCAAATCTTCCACCACTCATGTTTTGATCTGCACCGCCTGCGGCGTTTATTCCATCATCAGTGGAAACGATCTTAATGGTTCCGCCTGTAATGCTGACATTGGCTCCTTCGATTCCTTCGTAGGATTTGAGGATGTTGATATTTCCACCCGCAATCGTTAGATTTTTATCTGCATGAATTCCATCATCACCAGAAGATAGTATAAAGCTACCATTTTGAATGGTTATATTTCCATTCGAATGGATGGCGTCATCCGCACTTGTGATTGTGAGGCTTGCGGTTGAAAGGAGCACATCTGTTCCCGCCTTTATTCCTTTAAAGCTTTCAGAAGAAGAACTAGAATCATTTCCGGATTGAATGATAAAGTTTCCACCCGAAATATTTAGGCTGGTTTCAGCCTGGATTCCATCATTTGCAGTGGTGATATTAAAGTCCCCTCCCTTGATTGCGACCCATCCTTTTTGTTTATCCTGATCGTTACTAGACTGAATGCCGTCTCCTCCGGCTGCAATCTGGAAACTACCATCTAAAATTGAGACGGAGTCTTTTCCGCGTATGCCATGATTGGCGGCATCGACGGTAATATTTCCATTCACAATAAGCAGGTCATCTTTGCTACTAATACCATTGTGAAAATTGGCGTGGACTGTGAGCGCCCCGGTACCATTGATTGTGAGATCACCTTTACTGAAGATGGCAGCATTTGGCTCCTCATCTGCAGCATTTGTATATATAAAGTTTTTACCACCATCCGTAACACTATTCCTGGAACCCTCTGCTAGGGTAATAACAAGCTTGTCACAACTGGCAGCATAGATTGGGGCGCCAGTTTGGTTGGTAATGGTGACACCATTTAGAATGAGTTGTATCGTATCCTCTTCTGTTGCATTTATCATAATCTGTCCGTTTGTTAGGGTACCTTTGATCTCATAGGTTCCCGCTTTGGTAACGGTAAGAACGCTTCCTTTAGCTGTTGCTCCCGTTCCGTCGATCGAAATGGAGGTATTATTAAATTGTACCGTAGTTATCTTGGTTGAACTTTCAGATACTTTTAAATCCTCTATCTTCGGAATAGTTGCCTCAGAAACTTCTACACTCTCAGGGATTTCATCTGGATTTGATGTATTCTCTTCCTGTATGATATTAGGCGAGATCGGGTTCTCTTCTGGTGAGCAGCCTGTAAGGAAAAACAGAGCCAGAAACAACGGAATGAATAATAAGAAAAATGGTTTGATTTTCATAGGTTTCCTCCTTCTTAAAACTCGCCAGTGGGCGCGTCTAAAATTAGTGTGATGTTGAGGTTGCCATTACGGCAGCGTAACATGTCTATAAATTCCTTTTCATTCAATTGATCCTGAGTTGTAATTGCATAAACAAGTTCATAAAGGCTTCCAAGATCAGTTGTTTTTACCCTTTGCAATTTGGACATGAGTGTATATTTGCTTAACACGGGCTCAAATGCACTTTGGTAGTCAAGATCTTCAGGAATTGTAATTTTTAGAATTTTTGCTGCTGTACTTACATTTCCAAATTTTAATAAGTGTAGGCAAACCATAATGGTGCATAGTACTAATGTGATAATAGTGGCATATAGGATATACCCCATACCGGTTGCAAGTCCAATCGCCATTGAAAGAAGTACATAGGTAATGTCCTTCGAATCTCCGGGAGCACTACGAAACCGGATGATGGAAAAGGCGCCTGCAAGAGAAAAGGCTCTTGCAACACTATTTCCAACAAGCAGAATGATAACAGTCACCACGATGGGGAGCATGATCAGGGTAAGCGCAAAATTTTGAGAGGGTGTTTTGGCAGGATGTGTTTTCATATAAACAATGCTTATAATAAGACCTAGGATAAAAGCAACGCCAAGTGTGAGGAGCAGTCCCCCTACTGAGATAGCAGTATCCGTGGTAATGGTTTCAAATATAGATTCGAACATAATTGATTCCTCCTTTTATAAATTTACAACCTCTGGCAATATCCACTTTGAAAGGTCTGGAATAAACTGATATACGGGTTGTGTATGCTTACATGCAATCATTTTTGCGTATTCCGCACCATATTTGGAAAAGCGGATTGGGTAAATGTTATAGGCTGATAGCAGTCTGGTAAGCCAGAGAGGTATATTTCCGGCCGACTTGATCTCCATTAGATACTTCCCATTTTCAAGTAGAGGTTCCCCGTAGTTGCCAGACTCTAATCTTAAGTCGTAGCGCCTTGTGTAAATATGATTATCAAACGATATCCTCAAACCATGATTTTCTTTGTCAAAGTATGCATTGCGCTCATACGACAGGTAGAGTGTTGGGGCTAGTGAATAAATCTGCAGTAGATATTCGATCTCATGAAGCACCTGACTGTTTTGATAGGATTTTTTTTCTGGTAGCGTATTGGTAGTTAGGAAGGAGTAAACCTCACCAAGCGTCAGAGCACTACGCCTTTTATTGACCAGACCGTTTACTTTCTTTTTAACCTCTACATAAACTTTCGAATCGACTGTGGGAACTCCATATGCACGAATCCTTAATTTTTCTTTATATTTTGGTTTTGAGAGAGAGGTCCGAATAAGGTGATCATCAGGGGTATCATAGTATAGGTTTGAGATGGTGTAGCTTTGGCCATTTCGATTATAGGCATCCAGCTCCATATAATGGGTGAGTTCCTGTTGAAATGAGTTGCAGGTTTTATCATCTAGCATATATTTGTTTTCGTACCGATTGAATACTTCGATAGCCATAAGTTGCTCCTTTCTTTTATGATTTCATTTTGTTTGGTTTAATTATAGTTTATCATTTTTGAAGCAAAATTTCCCCGAAAAAGGAGAGCAATTTATACGCAAAATTTACGAAAAAAAATCTACAAAATTGTAGATTTAAGTTCGATTTTTATTTTATTGGATGGAAAATGTAACACTAAAACAGGTGTTTTCATTGCAACTTACAGAAACATTTCCGTTGTGTAGGTCAATCGCTGATTTAACAATGGAGAGGCCAATGCCATGTTTTCCGTTTCTCCCTTTGTAAAATCGTTCGAAAACATGTGGAATATCTTCTTTTAGAATTCCTTCCCCATCATCAATTACACAAAGGACGATCTGATTTTTATCCTGATGGCAGGAGAGAGTGACCGTTTTCTTGGCGTAGCGTAATGCATTGGAAATTAGGTTGATAAAGGCGCGATATAGGTGTTTCTCATTGTAAGTGAACAGCACAGGATTGGGATCAAATTGGTAGAGAAATTCTATGCCATTTTTTTGGGCTATGGGCCTTAGATTCTCAGCGCAGACAGCGAGAGTATCTCGTAAATCATTTTCTTGTTTTTCGATATGAGTGGTGATATTATCCACACGTGAGATATAAAGTAGATCCTCAACCAATTCGCTCAGACGATCGGTTTCAGATAAAATGGTTTCACTTGCCTTTTTCGCATCCATTAGATCACATTCGATTCCCTCTGCGTAACATCGGATTGACATTAGGGGGGTACGAAGCTCATGGGATACGTTTTGGAAGAAGGTTCGTTGTTCATTGTCGTATTTATCCAACTTTTCAGCAGACTGATTCATGGCTTCGGCCAACTCATTAAATTCTACATCCTGAAAAGCAAAATGCTTTTGTGCAAAGTTCCCCTTTCCGATCTCAACAGCAAAGTCTGCCAAACGCTTAATGGGTCTTGATATAGAATTTGCGATGATGTTTGAGATCAGAAAGCAGATGACCATGGCGATGGCAACAATAATGGCGAGTGCAAGGTTTACGGTGTGAACAAGGCCATTAATAGGAGATACGTTTATATAAAAGATAAAAAAGTGATTGGGTCGGTTTGGATCACGCATAGAAGAAATATAGTATTCAGATTGACTTGTTTTAACAAGCGAGTATTCAATGGAGTCAAGAGAGGTTTGTTTGCTTTTCAAGTAGGATGCAATCTGAGTAAGATCATCAAATTCCTCGCCTGTATTATAATTTACAATGACATAGTCAGAGTCGATAATAAATAATTCACCTCTTGCCCCGATTTTATTTTTGGGTTGCATAGAAATATCGGGAAGCTCAAAGAAGTTTAGGCCATCGGGTGACAATTCATTTGGCCTTCGGTCCCGCATTGTGAGATTATGGATCACGCCGGTTAACTGTGTCTCTACAGTGGACTTAATGTAGTTTTGAATGAATAGATTGAAAGCAAAAAATACGCAACCAAGGACAACGATAATAAGAAGAAGGAGCATTATAAAGATTCGAGGTTTGATCTGCCACTTTTTACTTCTCATTTTCATCACACACCTTTAACCGGAATCCAAACCCCCAAACGGCCTCAATCATGACCTGGCTATCCGAAATTTTTTTCCTGAGCCTACGTACGGTGTCATCAGTTGCCCTGGTTTCGATCTCTGTATGAAATCCCCAGATGCTTTCAAGTAACTCATCTCTTGAGACTGCTTGATTACTGTGTTGAATAAAATATTTAAGCAGATCATACTCATTTGGGGTTAGAGGAACATCCTGTTCCTTTATTTTAACTGACTTGTTTCTCAAATCCATGGCGATATCTCCAAAAGATAGCTGAGTTGTCTCTTCCTGAGATAGAGCGCTTTGTTTTTCGTATTCAATTCGACGGAAAATAGCCTTTACACGCATAACAAGCGACATTGCAGAGAAAGGTTTGGTGAAATAATCATCGCTACCTAGACTTAATCCGGTGGCATAATCTAGGTCAGAATCACGAGCAGTTAGCATAATGATTGGAACGGTACTTTGCTTTCGGATCTCAGAACAGATTGTAAAACCATTTGAGCCGTCCATCATTACATCTAAAATTACAAGATCGCAGGGCACTAATTTAAACTGCCCAAATAATAAGTCTCCGTTCTCAAACGCGGTAACAGAATAGCCATCATTCTCAAGAAAGGTCTTGATTGCTTCACGAATGTTGGTATCATCATCAGCAATATAAATATTTTTTTTGGTCTCCATTTGATCATCTCCTTGATTCAATTATAGCATAAATACTTTTTATTTCCACTGAAAAACTGCGGAATTTTGTACGCAAAGCATACGTAAAATAGAAAGCGGTTGGCATATAGTATATACTGCTTAATAAAAGAGGGAAGGATTTCAAGTGGTGTTAGTATAAAAAAGTGGACACGGAGATGTGAAATATAGTAAAATATATTTAAAAGATTACATAAAATCAAAAACACTTGACATATAGTATATACATAGTATATACTATATGTAGCGAAAGAAAAGGGGATTTGAGTGAGCAATCTTATACAAAAATGGGGAAATAGTCAAGGAATAAGGATACCAAAGCATATATTAGATGAACTAGATATGAAAGTAGGTGAAATAGTTGAGATAATAGCAAAAGATGGGACTATATGTATAGAGAAGGTTAAAAGTAAAAGAACAATTAAAGAGTTATTTGAAAATTATAAAGGGAATTATAAACCAGAAGAAGAAGAGTGGGGAGAATCAAGGGGAGGCGAAGATTGGTAATGATGAAACAAGGAGATATTATCTTCATTGATTTAGATCCTAGAGTTGGTCATGAGCAATCTGGTTTTAGACCTGCCATTATTGTGAGTAATAATGATTTTAATAAAAATGTAAATCTTGTAATTGTTTGTCCTATCACAACACAACAAAGAGGTTTCCCTTTACATATAGAATTAAGAGACACTAAAACAAAAGGATTTATTAAGTGCGAACAAATAAGAACAGTAGATTTAAAAGCAAGGAATGCTAAATTTGCAGAAAAAGTTTCTGAAAGTTTTTTGCGAGAGGTATTAGATATTGTACAAATATTATTCTAAAATGGTGAGAAGTATTCATTTAAAGTTTACTTCTTTTTTGAACTCTTTTTCCCTATTCTCATATAATAAACTAGTACAAAAATGGGGTTTTATATGGAAAGTAAAAAGAAAAAAGTATTATGTATTGATGGAGGAGGAATAAGAGGGCTAATACCCTCGGAAATGATACTTTTAATTTTA
The DNA here is from genome assembly GCA_031549455.1 of Eubacteriales bacterium. Taxonomy (GTDB): domain Bacteria; phylum Bacillota; class Clostridia; order Lachnospirales; family JAKSVV01; genus JAVBPT01. Next base: position 15,804 of record JAVBPT010000008.1, on the reverse strand, counting down.
AGAGATATGAACATAGAAAGACATGCAGAACACAAGATGTGATCTATCTTGTGGAGAGTTGGATGTTTTTGAATGGGACAAGTGGGTAGGGGGTTGTGTCAATACTATTTTGAGTATTTGTTCATTGTTTGGTAGAATAAAAAGCAGGATGTATATTGATAAAAGCGAAAATAAGATGTATAATAATATTATCGGAGGGGAAATGAGAAAGAGAAAAATATATTTGGATACATCGGCGATTAGCCATTTACAAGCACCTGATGTAGAGGAAAAACAAAATTTTACTTTGGATATGTGGGAATTGTTTGAAAAAGGTATGGATTATGAAGTTTATACATCGGTTCTTGCTCTTAATGAAATATCAGAATGTGAGCAAGAAAAAAGAGAATTTTTATTGAGCTGTCTAAGTAATATAGATGTGACAATCTTACAAGAAACTCAAGAAGTTATTAATTTAGCCAAAGCATACCTGACTAATAATGTTCTAAAAGGAAAAAGTTATGACGACTTAGTACATATTGCATATGCCACTGTAAATAATGTTGATTATATTGTCAGTTGGAACTTTAAACATTTTGTAAATATAAGAACAATTGAGTTAGTAAATGCAATAAATATGATGTATGGGTATGGCCAAGTAAAAATAGTTCCGCCATCTATGATAGGAGGTGTAGAAAATGACAAGTGATAAGTATGTTGAAGAAATTCGCAAAATAAGGGAAAAAAATTATGAAAGAACTAAAAATATGACGGATGAAGAACGAATAGAGGATGTAAACAGCAAGGGGAAAGAAGTAATTGCTTACATGAAGACTCTCAAGAAAACATCTGTGATGAGAGAACGAGCATAGATGATTTTAGAAGTATTATTGATATACTTCTTTTTTTGAACCCTTTTTCCATCTTTACATATAATGAACTAGCATAAAATGGAGTTTTATATGGAAAGTAAAAAGAAAAAAGTATTATGTATTGATGGGGGTGGGATGAGAGGGCTAATACCCTCGAAAATGATACCTTTCATTTTAAGAGGTATGAGAATAGAAGAACAACCAAAACACAAGATGTGGTCTATGTTGTAGAGAATTTTATGTTTTTGAATGGGAGAAGGGTAGCGAGATAACACTATATTTTGAAAAAAATTGCTGATAAGAAGTAATAGTTAAAATTAACATAAAATTTTATATATGTATTGATATAATTTCCTTAATGATATATAATACTATTAAAGAAAATAAATAAGGATGAATTATATTATGAGTAAACGAAATACCATTCAGCGATCTTTAGTTCTAGAAACTATAAAAGAGTTGAAATCTCATTTAACTGCTGATGAAGTCTATGATACAATTGTTAAGAAGTATCCTGATATCAGCCGTGGAACGGTATATAGGAATCTGAATTTATTATCTAGTATTGGAGAAATTCGCAAAATAGAAATGCCAAGCGGAGCTGATTGCTATGACTACCTATGCCATGAACATTATCATGCACGATGTATAAAGTGTGGCAAAGTTTTTGATATAGATATGGAGTATATAACAAATTTAGAAAAGAATATTAAGGATACTTCTGGATTTGAATTTACAGGTCATAATATTATTTTTAAAGGTATTTGCATAAAATGTAATACATGAGTTAAGCAGCTATGAGAATGGCAAAATGCTAACTCAAAAATATGTGTATACAGGAGTATGAAAGCATTCTGTAAATATATTATATTAAGGAGGAGATTTATGAGAAGTTTTACTACGTTAGACTTACAATATGCCCATAGGTTCTATGGGTTCAATGGAGAGGCTCAATATTTACATGGTCATACAGGAATACTAACTATTGAAATTGAAGATACAGTTAATGCAGGTGTCAATATGGTATTTCCTTGTAATGAAATTAAGAAAACTGCTTGGGAAGTTTTACAAAATTTTGATCATGCTTTAGTTTTAAGAGAAGATGATCCATTACTTCCTGCGATTCTTGGTGTTTATGAAAAGCAGGGTATTAAGAATGGAACGCTAAGTAACAAACAAAAAGGAGTTGCTTTTAAAACGGAACTTGCAACGGCTTATCCAGAATGTCGTCTGGTTGTTACTAAAGAAACAATGACTGTTGAGGGTATGATTAAAATAGTTTACGACTTACTGAAAGATAAGCTTAATATTGTTAAAATTGTTTTTACAAGTGGAGTAAATGGTGCTACGCAAGAATACGGTAAAGAGCATCAAAAAGAAAAAGAACGTTGTCCATTATGTGGTATTGAGCTAAATGAAAATGGCATATGTACAAAATGTGGATATAAGAAATAACCTAAATTGGAGCATACAATGTTTTATTACATAGCATCGTAAATCTGAATTAAGTCTATTTCATGGGCATTGCTTTTATACCACTTGGCACATTCTCAAAAAGAATTTGTAATAATTGTTGCTATTATATATTCATTGTTTTTGGGATAAAATATTATTGTATAGGCTTTATGATAGAAATTACATAAGGAAGTAATTAAAATATGAAGTGCACCCCAAATGTTAGACAAAAAGTTTAACAATCGGAGGTGCATTTTTATGTCTAAATATTTATGTGAATTTAAATTAAAAGTTATTGAAGATATGAATATACTTCTTTTTTGAACTCTTTTTCCCTATTCTCATATAATAAACTAGTACAAAAATGGGGTTTTATATGGAAAGTAAAAAGAAAAAAGTATTATGTATTGATGGAGGAGGAATAAGAGGGCTAATATCCTCGGAAATGATACCTTTGATTTTAAGAGATATGAACATAGGAGAACAACCAAAACACAAGATGTAGTCTATGTTGTGGAGAGTTGGATGTTTTTAAATAGGACAAGTTGGTAGTAGTTTGAGGCAATACCATATTTAAATTATTCTAGCATATAGATGAATTGTAGAAGAAACTTGAAAATATTATATAATGGTATATAATGATAAATGTCATAGAAAACAAGTACAAATTTTAATTAATGGAAGGGGAATCAATATGAATAAACTTCGAAATATGACATCTATATTTATTTTAAATGGGAATAAAATTTTACTACTATACCGTGTTGGTTCGAAAGTCTTTGATAGTCCTAAATGGTGTGGAATAGGAGGACATTTCGAAAAAGATGAATTGAATGATCCATATGCTTGCGTTTTACGTGAACTTGGCGAAGAAACAGGAATTACAAGAACTGACATCAATAATCTAAAACTTAAATATATGGCATTACGTATTAAGGGCAATGAACTAAGACAAAATTATTATTTTTTTGCAGAGTTAGATAATCAACAAATTATTCTACCTGAATGCAATGAAGGAAAATTGGAATGGGTCAATACTGATGAGATTTTAGAAAAAGAGATGCCATCTTCAGCTAAATGCTGTTTAAAACATTATTTTGAGGGTGGTAAAAATGATGATAAGGTCTATCTTGGAGTTACAGAAGGAAAGACAGGCCAACTTATAAGCATTGGCGAGTTTGACTCTAATATTGCTGAAAAATAATCATTTTTATAGCGACATACTCTTTTTTTTAACTGTGTATGTATGTTTTTTGAATAAAATAGAGATAGAAAAAATCTATCTCTGAGAGCATTACACAACAATTTTTGAATTGAATCTATTCAAGTTCATTGTCTGGTGCATCTAGACTCGTTGAGTGTAAAATGTTTCTATCTTCTGATGATTCCGAGTTAAAACTCAGTGTTCCTAGATTTTTAAGTTGTTCTAAAATTTGGTCTGGATTATTTACAGCTGTATCAAATTCGTAAACTGGTAGATACTTTTTTGCAGTTAGCATAACTTCATCATATCTTTTATCTATAGCTTCGAAATGATTTTCAAGCATTTCTAGATCTTCAGGATCATCTTTTCTACGTTGAAGTAAAGTTTCTTTATCTGCTTTTAAATATACTACTTTTGTGCCAAACGAAGCATAGTAAGCCAATAGTCTTTCGTAGTCATCATAAGGAAGCCTACAAAGTCCTCTCACTATTTCACCTTTTGCAACTTCACTGATAAATGATCTGTCTGAGCAATATTCATTTCCAGTCTTTAAAATAATATTAAAATATTTTGTTGCAAAACTTTGTGTGTTTTTATCGTAATTATAATTTGGGATAGTCATTCCGAGCTTTTTTAGTTCTCCTACGAGGGTTGTCTTGCCTGTTCCATCAATACCTTCAACAATAATCATAGCACTCTCCATTCTAATTGTTTTACATTTCTATATCATTATCTTCATCAAAATCCTCTAATAAATCATGAACACTTTGTTTTGTATCTAAACTTGTGAAATCCTCTATATGAGATGAACTTTCATCTGTATCTATTATCAAATCGATTTTTTTAGCAATTTCAATAACTCGTTCAGCAACGTCATAAGGAGTAAGACCTTTTTCTGCTTCCGATACATATCGGTAGTACCTTCTTAAAACTTCATTTTTAGATGCTTCGCGTACAAGAATATCATCGGTTATACAAGCTCCTACACTACTAAATCCCATATCAGTTGGACTTTCATAACATTGGCTTTTAAGTATCTTGTTCAATACATCCCTAACTATTGGGAATGCTTGCATATCTCGGTTGTAACTTACTGCTTCCGTTCCATATTTTTGAAAATGAAAATCATCTATCATAACTTCATCTTCTAAATCTGCTGTTGCAGCTTCAAATGCTACATTAACCGGATGGTGTAATGGTAAATCCCAACATGGGAATGTTTCATATTTTGCATAGCCAGCAAAAACTCCCTTTTTATATTCATGATATAATTGACATAATGTAAGTCCCAATTTTCCACTTTTCGCACCAGGTGCATTTATTAAAACTATAGGTTTATTGGTTTCTATATAAGGATTTGTGCCTAGACCTTCATCGCTAACTACTATGTCAATGTTGCCGTCTACATAGCCTTTAGTAATACCATGCATGGTTACATTTTCACCACGAGAAGTTAAGCGATTTGCAAAATCTAAAGCTTTTTTTTGACCCTCAAATAAAGTTATTACAACATTATCAACTAATAATCCAGATTTTCGAATCTCATTTATACAACGCATAGCCTCTAAATCATAAGTAAGTCCGGAATCACCTCTAATACGTCTGTTTTCTATATCTGATGCACTCACGCAAAAGATCACTTCTAACTTATCTTTTAGGCTTTCAAAAACTTTGATTTTTGTGTCTACAGAAAAGCCAGGAAGAACACGAGTAGCATGATAATCATCGAAAAGTTTTCCACCAAATTCTATGTACAACTTATTGTCAAAACGTCTTACTCGCTCTAAGATTTTTCTTTTTTGCATTGCGATATACTTTTCCTTGTCAAAACCAATTTTTTTCGTTTCCATATAGCCTCTCTTCATTATTTTTTGGGATGCCACTCTTTTTACCAAAATCATACCATAAATTACCAAAAAAGTAAATGGCCATTTTAAATTTTTATACTTTGCAAATATTCCAAATAGTAATTAATCGAGAATTAACGGTGGGACACGGTGTCCCACACATAAAAATCAATAAAAATACCGACTTCGCCTTGAATGCTCAAAAAAGTAGACCGAAGTCACGTTAAAGGCTTTGCCTTTAAGCTGTTTTGCAAGATGGCGAAGTCATCTATTCCTGCATTATGCAGATAACGAGAAATAATATAAAGAAATGAAGTAGCTGTTAGAGTAAATCTGATAGTTATTTTTTATGGAAAGGATTTGAAATGAAAAATATAAATTTATACAAGTTGAATGATGTCTTTGAAAATAGATTTTACAAAATGCCAAAAGAACTATTCAAAAATGCCAACTATAAAAAGATGAGCATAGAATCAAAAGTGATTTATGCCTTTTTACTCGATAGGATGGAATTATCTAAGGTAAATCATTGGGTAAACCAAGAAAATGAAATTTATCTCATATTTACAAGGTTAGAAGTGGCAGAACATTTAAACCTATCAGCTAAAACTGTTACCAAAGCATTTAAAGAGCTAAATGCAAAGCATATGATTTTTGAAAAGAGACGTGGGATAGGTAATCCCAACATTATATTTATAGGAAAATTAGTAGAAAGCAGACTCGGAGAATCTCCGAGTGAGAATCGTAAATTCTCCGAGTCACTACCGTAAAAACTCCGATTCAAGACCTGTAAAATTTACACACTAATGATACTTATAAAAATAATACTAATATAATAATACTTATGTCAGTCAATCAAAAGAAAAAATTTAAAATAATCTTTTCACTTTTTAACAACAAAAAAAGGAACAGTTGTTCCAATCAAAAAGTATCTCTAATCGTCAATATCTAAGTTTCTAAAAAGTTTGCTATTAAAGAACTCAGGTAATTCCATTCCAGATCCTGCACAGATTTTAAGAATGGTATTAATCATAGGATTCTTACTTGTTCCTTGTAAGATATGATTAATGGTTGATTGTGTTACACCTGAGTTGGTACATAGCTTATTAATAGTAATCTTCTGTTCTTTTGCAATCTCTAAAATTCTCATTGCAATGGCTTTTGAGGCAGTCATGTTAACCTCCAATTAACAATAATATAACCCAAAGTTTTTAGTAAAGTTGTTAATAGATGGTTGACTTATAGAAATTAAAGTTTTATAGTTAACCATAGAATAACAAAAAGGAGTTGTAAGTGAGTAAAGAAAAATGTTTGTTAAATATCATAGCCTCTGAACTTGAAATAAAGACACTGGATGAAATAGTAGAAGCATTATCAGAAGAACTAGATGTTTGGAACAAGGAAGATAAAGAGGCCCTTCGAAAAAAAGGTGTGGATATAGAAAAGGCAGAAGAAAGAGTTGAAAAAGCATTAGCTAACATTGATATTCCAAAAGATGCAATGGTGGAACTAAAAAATAGCATAGATGACCTTGTAGATCAAACTGCATTTGAAGTTGGATTCTATAACAGAAAATATTTTAAACTTGGTTTTAAAAGAGGTGTGCAGACAATTATAGAGTGTATTAAAAGATAGCTAATATTGATTATTGCAGAAGTACAGATGATATGTCTGTATTTTTTTGTCTGAAAATATAAATGAGATTGTTGAAAAAATTAAAATATTTTCAAAATGATGTAAACTTACCTGCCAAATTTTCCCCCTTATATAAAGAGAGATGAAAAATATTTTTAAAATGATGAGGGTATTTTGCCGGTTTTTTCTTCCTTATATAGTAGGGGCAAAAATAAATTGAAAACGATGTTTAGTTTTCGCTTGTTTTTTCTTCCTTATATAGTAGGAGTAAAAAATAATGCAAAACCGATGACTAGTTTTTATCTATTTTTTCTTCCTATACATATAGGACTCTCAAAAAGAACCATGACAAATACACCAAATGGTGTCATAGAGGATGATAACACGCGAGTCGTACAGCCTGAGTAAGGAAAAGCTACAAGAGGTCTTGTTTGGGTGCAAGAATAGAATGAGGGAAATATGCTAGTCTTTCGCATGACTGGTGGCGATGACCTGTACGAGGATAATGATACTTTTTGTGAAGTAATAGTAGCAAACTCATTCGTTTGAGAGGAGAGAGTTAAAACTCCTATGTGGCATGCGATGCCAGTTATGATTCCTCTTATCTAAATTTAAAATATAGGGGGAAAGAGATGAACAAGATACAACATATAAAGAATAAGGGTTTCATCATAGAATGTAGAAAATACTTTTATGGAGAAGGTAATGTCTGAAATTGTTTCAGAAAGGCAAGTGGATTTAGAAATACAATTAATTATTAATCAAAAACTGTATGATGAAGCTAGAATTAGTGAGGATACATATGTAGCAGTAAAAACAAATATTTTTAAAAAAATTTAAAAGTAAAAACTTATGTAAAAGGGTGGCGAAATTTTTGCTAGATACTCTATAATCAAGATAAAAAATAGGAGGGGCAATGGATTTATTCAAAGTAAGAGAAGAACTTGGTCTTGGCAAAACAATATTTGATTTAAAACTACGAGTAACCTACTATGCCAGAGTATCTACGGACAAGGATGAACAGCTAAACTCTCTTGATAATCAAATCTTTTATCAAAAAGACTTTATAAAGAAAAATCCTAACTGGACATTTGTAGAAGGATATGTAGATGAGGGGATTAGTGGTAGAAGTATCGCAAAGCGAGAAGACTTTCTTCGGATGATTTGTGATGCGAAAAAAGGAATGTTTGATCTAATCATTACAAAAGAAATTTCCCGTTTCTCAAGAAGTACACTGGATAGTATCAAATATACACAAGATTTATTAAGCTATGGGGTAGGTGTACTCTTTCAGTCTGATAATATCAACACTATCTTACAAGACTCAGAGTTACGACTAACCATCATGGCAAGTGTGGCACAAGAAGAAGTGAGAAAATTATCAGAACGTGTGAAGTTTGGAATCAAACGTTCCATTGAAAAAGAACTTGTCATTGGAAACAATGTCATCTATGGCTATGATAAGTTTGAAGGGAAACTTACTATCAATGAATTAGAAGCAGAAATGGTAAGAATGATTTTTGATTTATATTCTACTGGGAAATACGGCTTTGATAAGGTAGCAAAGATATTGGATGAAAAGGGATATAAAAATAGGAAAGGAAAATCACTTGATAAAAGTACACTAAGAGATATTGTAGTAAATCCTAAATATAAGGGCTTCTACTGTACCAATAGAGTGAGAACTCTTGATTACAAAGGACACAAACTGGTAAAAGTGCCAAGAGAAGAATGGAAGATGTGGGAATGTAAAGACAAGATTCCTGCCATTGTATCCGATGAAGTTTGGGAAAAGGCAAATGAGATATTAAAGAGAAGGGGAGATAGTCTAAAAAATGCAGTAGAGAATAAAGATGTATTTAAACACAGATTCCCTTTTACAAGCCTTTTATACTGTAAGGAACACAATGTACCATTTTATCGTGTCAATGGTCTAAAAAGAGCGAATAGACCTGTTTGGAGTTGCTCTGTCTATGTCAAACAAGGAGTGAAAGGTTGTAAGTCTCCTATTCTACTTGAGGAAGAACTTTTTATTATCTTTAAACAAGTACTTGGTAAGTTTATGAAGAATAAATCTCATATCATTGCTGAACTCATGGAGGAATATAAGGAGCTAAGCAAAGAGAAAAACTATGATAAGATGACTGGTAAGTTACAAGAGAAGATAAAGAGCATTGAATATAAAAAAGATAAACTTTTAGATTTATCTGTATCAAGTCATATTTCCAATACAGAGTTTTTTGAAAGAAATGAGAAACTAAATAGTGAAATCAAAGAATATGAGAGTGAGATACAAAAGATTGAAATGGAAAGGTTAAATCTAAAAGAAGTGCGAAGTGAGATAGAGGAATTAAATAAAGCGATGTCTACGATTACAGATGTAGAAAGCAATATAGAAGAACTCATTCGTACCTTTGTGAGTAGAGTCATTGTTTCTTCTATCGATGGTGATCGGAACAAGATTCATTTAGAGATTTATTATAAGATAGGTGAGAATGAAAACATATTTCTAGAGCAGAAAAAGAGGAAAGGAAAAAAGAGTAGCTGTGAGTATCATTTCCGAGGAGATGAGAGGGATCATCCCAGCTGTTATGCTCGAATACATAGAAAAGGAAACGGGGAAAAGGATAGCTGACCTATTTGATGTCATTGCAGGAACCTCTACAGGGGCCATTTTGACGTTGGGACTTACCATTCTAAAGGGTGACAAGCCTGCTTATACGGCCAAGGAGCTTAAATCCATTTACTTTAATTATGGGAAACAAATCTTCAAAAAGAGCATTCTGAGTGTATGTCATCATTTGATATCGCTAGGCGCTATTCGTTATGATATACAAAATCTAAAAAAGGTTGTAGAATCCTACTTTGGAAAGGCCACTTTAAGAGAGATCCAAAAAGATATCATTATTCCTGCCTACGATCTGAGAAATAGGAAGGCGGTGTTCTTTGAGACGCAGTATGCCAAAAATGAGGAGCAGTATAACTATAAGCTTGTGGATATTATCTGCGCGGCGGCGGCGGCGCCCACCTATTTTAGACCCTATTCTCTAAACAATTCTATGTTTGTGGATGCGGGAATCTATGCCAATAATAGTGCGGTTTATGGAATGATCGAACTATTAGAAAGGACGCATGACTGCAGGGATGCATTGGTGGTGTCTCTAGGAACGGGGCAATATCTCCCCAAATATAAAAAAAACGAGATTGATTCCTGGGGTCTTATGATGTGGGCAAGAAGAATCATCGACATCGGTATGACTGGGCAAAGCCAAATGGCGGACTATCAGCTCAATAACTTTCTAAATATGGACAAAAAAAAGGAAGATTATCACTACCATCGATTCCAGATAAAGCTTCCTAAAAACTATATGCAGATGGACAATATAAAGCCTGAAAATCTACGTGGGCTTGAAAGATTGACAGAACAGTACATCAAAAAGAACAAGCAGAAATTTGATACCATGATCAGCAAACTGATCTAGTAACCCCAATGAAAAAGATTTTTTAAAATGAGTAAAATCAACAAGTGTAAAGGATACATGATGTAAAAGAGGTTTTTGACAAAAAAATTCTTTGGACGATTGTATTCTTTTTGTTTGATATAAGGTTCGGGTAAGATAAAAAGCAAAGATAGAATGGAAAAAAATTGGACACTGGTGATGGCATCTGCCTTAAAATCATAGTAATAAAATAGATTTAGGGCAATAAAAGCGAAGGCAACAAGAAAGAGATTTTTGAATTGATAAAAAATATAAATAACCAGAAAGCCATATAGGCCATATTCTATATCAAGGTAAAAACCAGTATATTGTGTAACCAGTAGATAGACAATATAAAAAGCATGTAGCGCAGTGATAAACAAGATGGTTTCATAGAATGGTTTGGATGTTTTCTTTTTCAGGTAGTTATATGCGTAATAAAGCAATGGAAGGATAAGGAGATCAATCCCATTCAAAACAAGAATTGAAATCTGTTCTAGTGAGTATAAAAAAGGGTTTGCTAAAAGAAATAGACTATGGCCGGTATCTTTGAGTAAGAAGATGGAACCTCCGGTTAGTATGGCACAAAAAAATAGAAAAAGGACTAGTTCGCGTTTTGGTCTGAGTTCATACTTTTTTGCTAGAAATACAACAAAAGAAAAAAATGTATATACAAACACAATGTTTAAAACATTGTAGTCAGGCACATCAAATAGTGTGCAATAGATAGGCAGAGAAAAGACGGCGGTTATGAGTAGCTTCAAAACTCTCTTCTCGGGTTTTTTGGTTAAAAGGCATCCCTTCCCGATTAGATAAGCATAAATTGGGAAAGAGATACGGCCAATGAGCCTCATATCTGCTACATTCAGTAGATACCCCACGTGATCAATCACCATGGCAAGAAGTGCAATAAGCTTTAAAAACAATAAATACATAATCCACCTTTTGGAAATAAGTATAGCATATTTTTTAGAAAAAGGAATAAACAGAGAATAAAAAGTTAAAATATATGTATATGTGAAAGAAAGTGTAGATGAGATTTTGTTGACTCTTACAGCTATTTTGCTACACTTAATAGAAGGATGGAGGGCGTATGAATATAAAAAAAGAGGGCACATATCTTGTGATTGATCTGGAAGGGGAGATTGACGAACATACCTGCAAACAGATCAAAACGAGTGTGGACTTGGAGTATGATAAAACAAACACCAAGAACATTGTTTTCAACCTAAAGAACATTAGCTTTTTGGATAGTTCTGGAGTGGGCATGATTCTGGGCAGATTTAAAAAAGTGAATGATCGTGGAGGACAAGTTTACGTGACCAATGTTAACGAACAAGTAGATCGAATTTTTAGCATGTCTGGAATGTATCGAGTAATTGAGAAATCTTCTCTTGAAACGTTGATTGGAAAGAAGTGAGGTTTTTATGGATTGTATAAATAGTATGAGTATTCGTTTTCAAAGCAGATCGGAAAATGAGATGCTTGCAAGAACAGCAGTAGCAAGCTTTGTATCCTATTTAGACCCTACCGTCTCTTGGGTGAATGAGCTAAAAACTGCGGTTTCGGAGGCGGTGACCAACTCGATCATTCATGCCTACGACACACCAAGCGAGAACATAAATCTTCATATGGAGATACGAAAGGACAAGGTACATATAGAAGTGATTGATACGGGGCGTGGAATAAAAGATTTAAAAAAAGTGAAAGAAAAGAATTTTACGACAAGGCCAGAGTTAGAAAGAGCAGGGATGGGTTTTACAATTATGGAGTCTTTTGTGGATCATCTTGAGGTGTATTCAGGAAGTGGCAAAGGGACCAAAGTGGTTTTAGAGAAAAAAATTTAATGGAATTAGAAGAATTGTTGTTGAAAGCCAAGGATGGGGATAAAAATGCGGAAGAGAAGATCGTAAAAAATAATGTCAGACTGGTTTGGTCTATTGTCAAAAGAATTCATACGGGAGTGAGTGAGGAAGATCTATTTCAGATCGGATGCATTGGTCTTGTGAAGGCAATTCGAAAGTTTGACATCAAGCAAAATGTCAAGTTTTCGACCTATGCCTTTCCGCTCATCCTGGGTGAGATCAAGATGTACTTACGAGAAGATGGTATGATTAAGATGAGCAGAAGCGTAAAAGACCATGTTCGAAAGATTGCGGAGGTAAAAGAACGATATCTGCTTAAACATAACCGGGATATCACAATTTGTGAAATTGCTATTGAATTGAACATAGACAAGGACGAGGTGATTATTGCACTCAATAGTCAGATTAATATTAGCTCGATTGAGAAAATGAGTGAGGAGGGTCCGGCATACGGTGAACTGAGGGACCAAGAGGATGTGGAAGAAAATGTTTTAAACCGGTTGATGTTTATTGAGGTCTTAAAAAAATTGGAGCCGATTGAGCGAAAAGTAATTTTGCTCAGGTATTTAAAAGAAGAGAAGCAGGATGAAATCGGACGAAAATATAAAATGTCTCAGGTAAAGGTCTCACGGATTGAGAAGGAAGCACTTAGTAAAATCAAAAAAATCTTGTTGATATAAAAAAATAACAGCCATACGGCTGTTATTTTTGTGATTCTTTATTGTGCAACACCTTCAATCATATATCGAAGCTCTGTGTAGGTAATGCCCATACAGGTCGCCACCAGTGCTAAGATAAATAGTAGAATGGCAAAAATGGTTGTAATTGGTTTAATACTGGCTCTCCCCGTTTTCCAGAAAATAATTCCGGCAATAGAATAGATTGCTGTACATGCCATAAGGACATAATTTAACATCATAAATGACCCTCCTCTAAAATTTCCAACTAAATTATGCAATAGTTAAGTTAATTATTTTCTATCTTACACTAATTTTAAAGAACTGTAAAGTTTAAAGTGAAAAATTTTAAATTGATCTAGGTTGTCTGATGCATACTGATTTTCTAAGTATACTTATTGTATAATAGAAAATGTCAAACCATCACTTTCTGTCTTTTTAATATACTCTTCATATCCCATAATATCTTTTGCCGTTATACTTGTTTCTGTATTTTTGATTAAAATATCAAACATGACCAATATTTTTTCTAGCTGATTATTTCCTTCGATCATTTTCTGATACAATGCTGATAAAAGCTCTTGCTGAAGACGAATCCTGTCAATATCCCCGTGTATATAACCGCGGTAGCGAACCAGTTGCAACGCCATATCACCATTTAATAATTGATCCCCCATCTGTAAATCAATGGTCAAATTTTGTGTAGGGTCATAGTAAACCATTCTCTGCGGAACGTTCAATTCAACTCCGCCAATCGCATCGATCATTTTCTTGAAAGCGGGCATATCTATTTTTACATAATCGTTTATAGGCACATTAAGTAAGTATCCTATTTCTTTTCCAAGTACATCCATATTGCCATTTGCATAAGTCATCAAGTTACTAACTTTCATATCCTTTGGTATTTCCATTGCACTATGCGCAGAAAGCTCCGAAAAGGTTTCTTCTGACAGGGTGATATAGGTATCCCTTGGAATAGAAATAACATCTATTTTATTTCCTTCCGCATCATAATTTACCACCATAAGGACATCCGCTCTAGCATTTTTATCTCCGGTACCATCTACCCCTACAACAAGGATATGGATGTCTTTTTCAATGCTGCCATATCCCTTTTCCTGGTATTTTATGTTTGTACAAGCACTGATCAGTATTGCAATAATGGTCACCATAAGCATAAATGGGACACTGATTTTACGATAATGATTGTTCAATATGAAAGAGATGCGCTTTTTGATATTTGACTGGCTGCTATGCATAGAAACACACATAGACGTTTTTGAGTGAATGGCTCTACTAATAACACTTACAATTGTCATACTATATTCCTTCCTTTCTTCGATTGGAACGTTTCTTATGACCTGCTCATCACAGAATACCTCACGGTGGAAATAAAGAGATCTAGCTGCAAGATAGAGCATTGGGTTAAACCAGTGGATTACTTTTGCGACTTCATATAACCATGTAAACAGTAAATCGTGGTTTTTTATATGGGTGAGTTCATGTCTAAAAATATACTTTAGCTCCGTGTCTGTGTACTCCCTTTCCGGTAAAATGATTTTGGGAAAAAGCAAACCAAAAGCAAAAGGAGAATCTGCCTCATCATTTATATAAACCCTAAACTTTGCTTTGAGCCTTAGGCTTTCTACTTGCCGTAACAAAATGGGTTTGTATTGATCAGGAATGTCCCTGCTTTTCATCAGTATCTTCTTTTTGAAAAGGAGATACGCCGTTCCTTTCCAAAAACCAATGATCAGGACTACACTTATCCATATCGCACAGAGACTTTTCCGTGTAATATACGCTATCAGCCAATGCCTGTTTGTCATGATCTCTTCTAGTCCGTCAGAGTTGGTGGTCTTTATGGAACTGGTTTCATCCGATAGGCCAGTCTTAGCGTCGCTCTCCTTTTGATATTCTACATATGTCTTTTCGTTCACTGGCATTGTAAATGGTGTCTTAGATTCAACGCTTACTGTAAAAAATACTGGAACGAGCAATCGAATAAGCGGTATGATCCAAATATAGTAATGCCAACAGCTGGGTAATTTTTGATGAAAAACTTTATTAAAAAGGAGCAATAAAACGATAAGACATGCACCCCAGAAGGAAGTTTCTAAAATGAAATACATTTTATACCTCCTTGCTTTTAATCATTTTTTTAAGCTCCTCTACATCTTCTAGTGTAATATTTTTATTATCACAAAAATAGATCAGCAGATTTTTGGCACTTCCATTAAATAGTTTATTCAGCAAATTATCGGCATGATAGTTTTTATATTCTGTTTCCGAAATGAGGGGTTCATAAAAATAGACGCCCCTTTTCGTTCCGTTCACCACTCCTTTGTCGATAAGCCTATTAATGAGTGTGATAACGGTGGATTTACTCCATTTCTTTTTTTCAGAAAGAATAGCATACACCTCGTTTGCGGTTAACGGATTTTCGGACCACAATACTTTCATAACCTCATATTCACTATCCATAATCTTTGAAACATTTGACATTCTAATACCTCTCTATATTTTACTCTTGTAGAATATATTTTACACAAGTAAAACAATTTGTCAAGATATATTCATAACTTAATGAAAATGCAAGATCATTGCATTGATTATATCTCCATTTGCGTTTTGTCGCACTTAAAAAATCTATAGTAACCTATAGATTTTTCCAAAAAGCTCTTAACGGGAATCGAACCCGTGACCTCTACCTTACCAAGGTAACGCTCTACCGACTGAGCTATAAGAGCATATTAGCAATCATAGCATAAATATTTCGGAAAAACAACAC
>JAVBPT010000045.1:0-20702 GCA_031549455.1 Eubacteriales bacterium | reverse complement strand
TTGATCTAAGCCAAGGGATGCAGCTATTAGATGGAAAAAAGGCGGAACAATTGGTGCGTTATCGCGGATATGACGGAGCAGACTTTAAAAGAATGCAAGTTCAGCAAGATTTCTTGAAAGAGGCGTTTAAGCAAGTGATTTACAACATATCAATTGATAAATTGCCGAGCGTGTTGCTGACTTTATATCAGTATGTACAGACTGACTTTAGTATCAGCGATTTGCCAGAAGCAGTTAAACTAGTAAAGCAAGTGGATATGCAAAACCTAAAGTCGCATGTGATTCCTGCAGAAGGATTTAAAGAAAATGAGGTTTGGTATGTGAGGCTTCATGATGATGAGCTGAAGGTTTTACTGAATGATATCTTCAATCCAACCAACAAAAAAACTTTGGAAAATAAAGTGATTAATGAACGTGAGGAAGCCTTAAAATGGATAGAATATTGATGGATATTTCAAACGGCATCTGTTAAAAATAAGATAGACGTAAAGCGGGAGTTTAAAATGAAAAATGAAAATTACAACAAACTTTATATAGACAAAGAGTATGAAGAACTTGTGTCCAAAAGGACAAAATCAAAATCCAAAAAAATCCAAAAATTTGTATTAATAGTTCTTTCTATTATTACTTTATTTATTGTCTGCTTTTTGGGTTTGGTTGCTTTATACATAAATTCCATGATGACAGCGGAAGAGGATCGAAACTTCTTACAGAAAATTATTAACAATTCAGGGAACCAAGTGGTGGATATTCTGGATATTAAAAATGCAAAACCAAGAATCACAGCACTTGTGCTTGGTGTGGATGCGGATGAAACCAGAACAGATGTGATGTTCATTGCCACGATTAATAAAAAAACCAGCAAAATTGACCTGATTACGCTACCAAGGGATACACAAATCATAGTGGGTAGCGAGGTTGTAAAACAACTTAGAAAGGATGGTTCTTATATCCCAAGTGATGGAACTATTAAGCTGAATGAGCTCCATGCCTATGCGCTAAGAAGCAAACCAGTGGATGTTTTAAAAGAATATATAGAAGGAATGCTAGGGATTAAGATAGATTACTATGTAAAAGTAAATCTTTCCGCTTTTCGAAAAATTGTGGATGCTGTTGGAGGAATTGAGTTTGATGTACCACAGAACATGTATTATTATGACCCCAATGGCATCTTTATTAACCTTAAAAAAGGGTCTCAGCTTTTAAACGGCAAACAAGCAGAGCAGCTGGTTCGGTTTAGGAGCTACCCTCAAGGAGATTTTCAGAGAATGCAGGTGCAACAAGCCTTCTTAAAAGAGGCATACAAACAGGTGATTGGTGGTTTGACCATCGATAAGCTGCCGAGTGTAATTTTAACACTTTACCAATATGTGCAAACTGATTTTAGTCTTGCAGATATACCAGAAGCCATTAAGGTAGTAAAAAAGGTAGATCCTGCAAATGTAGAATCTCATGTGGTGACGGGAACCACTTTTTCAGAGATGAGAGGCGGAGAGAGCGTTTCATTTGTAAGGTTGGATATGAAGATGGTGAAAGAATTAGTCGGATCCATTTTTAGTGTAGAGGATAAGAAGGGAAGTGCGGCTATCGATACAAAAAAAGAAGAGAGCACTATCAAAAAGGATGAAAGTGAGGATACAATTAAATGGGAAGAATATTAAAAAAAATTGTTTTGATTTCACTTTTGCTTGTGCTCACCACACTGACTGTTAATGCAGAGGCATCAACACTAAAAACATATTATAAAAGTGAGAAGACTGAAAAAATTTTCAGTGGCGTAGAATATATTTATAATAAGAGACTAACCAATACAGGTCTGCTTGATATACACATTTTAAAGATAGATCTAGCAGATCGAAACATTAAGCTTGCCAACGTATATGATAAAGAGAATCAGGGCGCAAAGCTAAATTTAAAAAGTCTTTTTGAAAAAGAGGGAAACATTATTTCGGGTATAAACGGCGATTTCTTTGAAATGACGTTAACGCCATCGTTTGAAATTGGAATTGTGGCCAACAATGGAAACATCGAAAAACTTTCAGCAGGGGATCAATATAATTACTATAGTAATTCCATGCTGACATTCTTCTTAAATCAAAATAGTATTCCTTTTATGGAATTCATAACACCAGAGGTAACTGCAACAAACGGGGTTGAGACGCTGGATATTTTTTATTATAATAAGCTTGGTAATAAGGACGAGATGGTTTATCTATCGAATCCTATTTTTACTACTACTGAAAAAATGGACAAGCTAAATGCCTCGATGTATAAAATCTTAGTGACCAATAATACCATTATGAAAATCTCAGAACAGTTTGAAACGTTTGAAATACCAGCAAACAGTTACGTACTTTGCATTCCAGTGAAGTATGAAGAAAAATGGAGAAATTTTAGAGTGGGAGAGCGCCTATCCCTAGACCTCAGTTTAAATATTGAGAATGATATTGAAATGGCTTTAAGTGGTGCGGGCAAAATTATATCAAATGGGCAAATTGTGCAAGAGGGATACATTGTAACCGGGAGGAATCCAAGAACCGCTATCGGGTATGATCGGAACAAAAGATCTTTGTATATGTTTGTAATCAATGGACGTGAGGATGTGAGCGTGGGCGCTACACACAATGAGCTTGGGGAGATTATGTTAGAGTATGGAATAGATAATGCGATGCACCTAGATGGCGGAGGATCCACTACCATGTTTGCAAAAAAGTTTTACACCGACACACTTTTCAATTCCAATCAGCTCACCAGTCTAAGGGGAGTTGTGAATGGATTGGCTGTAAAAAGCGTTGCCCCAAAAGGGAGCCTTACTGGGATCAAGATCAAGTTTGAGTCTGAAAAAGTGATGAAGGGCAGTGGCCTTGGCTTTAAGGTTTATGGTTATGATAAAAACTATAATGAAATAGAGGTGCCTCAGGATAAAGTTGAAATTGTATCGAAGACTTTGGATGTGGTAAGACGTGGCAACAGGCTTGTGTTTAATAATGAAGGTAGAATAGAAATACAGACCACCTATAACGGATTTCGTGATAATGTAACCATTGACGTTTACAACAATCCGGTTCAACTCAAAATGGCAAATTCAGATGTTACATTAAATCTAAATGAGAAGGAAACTCTAAATTGTCAGGCGATTATCGAGGAAGGATTAACACCGGTATTAGATTATCATGCAATTACGTATACGGTGGTTCCAAGTAGTCTTGCCACTGTTACAGAGGGTGTGGTTACACCACTCAAAAAAGGAGTGGGCTATATAGAGGCATCCTATCAAAATGTCTCAGTTTCTTTGCTTCTTACAGTGGGTTATAATGAGCAGATATTGGAAAATTTTAGAAATGCAAGTAATAAAGAGATCAAATCCTATCCCGAGCATATAAAGGGCACTTTTAAGACTTTGAGCAATAAATTGGAATTACAATACCATTTCATCCCTGGAGATGCAGCGGAGGCAGTATACCTAACCTTTCAATCTCCAATCATCCTGCCGAGTCAATCGGTAAAACTGGAGGTTGAAGTAGAGGGGGATAGCGGTGGAAATGCATTAAAGGCAAAGATTGTGGATGGGGATAAAAAATCTTATAATGTTTCTTTTACAAGCAGTATCGATTTTCTAGAAAAGAAAACCCTGACTGCGGAGATACCAAAAGGGTTAAAAGAGCCGGTGTCACTTGAAAGAATCTATGTTGTGACGGAGAATCCACTCTCTGAGATGATATCCAGTATTTACCTCTATAGCTTAACTGTTTTATCCGCTCAAGGGAAGGAAGCTGTGAACTTACCGAGTGCCAAAACAGTGGATGGCTATGCAAAGGATAAGACTATTGCAGACATAGTAGAGGGGGACCTCATTTTCTATAATCATGCCATAAGCGAAACACTACTGAGTAAATATATGGATTATAGAGTGGGAAGAAAGTTAAAAACGATAAAAGATTATATTTTGGTACACAATAGGGACACTGCGCATATCACTGGTATTGAGATGGCAGGAGGTTTTATTACTTATGACAATTCAAATTTAAAAATCATTCGTTTGGGTACTTTAAATGGAAGTGTGGCAAGCTTAGATGCGACACAGTATACAAAATTGGAGAGCGTTCTTGAAACGAATAATGCCAAAAATGTGATTGTGATGTTAAACTCAAATCTGGATGTGCAAAAAAACGATAAAAATATGCTTGATTTTATCTTATCTAATTATTATAATGAAACAAGAGCCAATATCTATGTAGTCTGTTTTATGGCTCAAGGAACTTCGTCCGAAAAAGCACAGAATGGAATAAGATACATTACATTGGTGCAAGATGCTCAAAACTTAGAAAATGATAAAGCACTGATTTTTCGTTTTCAACAAAATGGTAGTCTAAATGTAAACTATAACATCATAGATATTAATAAGTTAATTAAGTAAGAGGTGAGGGCTATGAGAAGTAAAGTTGTGATCTCCATTGGAGTGATGTTGTGCGTTGTGGGTACGGTGTTTGCTGTACTAGGAGCAGAACCAGGAAGCCAACAAGACCCGGTGGTAACCAAAAGCTATGTGGACATGAAAATAGAAGAGTTAAGATCGAGCGGTATATCAATAAATGCTGGATTTGAGGTGATTACGGTGCCCAATGGGAAAAAGCTCATTGGTGATGCAGGGACAGAGGTGATTGTGCGTTCTGGGACAGCCAAAGCCATTTCAGTGACAACCAACGGCATTGAAAATGGTTTGCAGGATGTAACAGATGGGGTTGACATAAAAGGGAATGCACAAATTGTAAATAACCATTTGATCATTATTCCAAGAAAAGACGGAAGGGGAATTAGTATTACATCTGATGGGGTATACGTCATGGTACGAGGTGGATATACGATACAATAAAAGAGATTTAGTCTCTTTTTTCTTGTCTTTTGAATATTTTTTTTATATAATAGCAAATAGTAAAGGAAAAGATATGTACGCAGATTTACATATTCATACGCAGGATTCGGACGGAGAATGCGATATATTTACAATTCTCAGTAAGGTAAAGGCAAAGGAAGTATCCTATTTTTCGATCTGTGATCATAATACGATTGCGGGAAGTGCAAAGATGTATGAGTATCTAAAAGATGAGAAGGCTCCACCTTTTTTTATACCAGGAGTTGAAATATCGGTTTTGCATAATAAAAGGGAGCATCATTTGTTGTTTTATACCTATGAGATTTATAATGAAGACTTGCTCGAATTACTTGGCGAAATCAAAACAATTTCAGAACGCCAGGATCTTCTGATGTTAAAGAAGCTGAAGTATCATTATAAAAACATTTCATTAGAAGAATATGAAGCGTACTGTGCGGCAAACGGAGGGGGCGGTAAGCTCGTATCTTACCTACTTCATAAAAACATTCTTGAAAAGGCAAACGAATATTCAAACACCTACTGGCAAAAGAAAGAAGGGGTAAGACCTTATCCAGATATAAAAGAAGTGATGGAGAGATTAGAGAAAATAAGCGGCAAGGTCATTTTGGCGCATCCATCTTCTTATTGCAAGGAAGGACAACTTTCCATTCCAAGACTGGATGAGTTAAAAGAGCTGAGGATCGATGGAATAGAGTGTTATTCTCCATATTGCACGGACGAACTTTGTGCTTATTATGCACATTATTGTATTAAAAATAAGATGATCATCACCATTGGATCAAACTTTCATGGGGAAGGGTTGGATTTTAGTGAAATCGGGAAATATAAGATTAGTATCAAACAAAAGGACATTCGAAAAGGGCTTAAGAAAATATTTGGAGGTGACTTATTTTGTTAGACTTAGATGAAATCAAACTATCATTAAAGAAGAAATACAAAGAGCTTGTGGATCTTAGGAGTTGTCTTTGACATCGAGAATATTAAGACCAAGATCGATGAGTTGGATACGCAAACCACGGAGTCGAGCTTTTGGGATGACACCAATCAGGCACAAAAACTTATTGCCACTTTGAATGAATATAAGAATACATATGAAAGCTACATGAGTTTACAAAAGGTGTACGATGATATGATGCTTGTTATAGAACTGTTGGATCAGGAAGGAGATCCTTCCTTACAGGATGAACTGGGGGGGATGTATAATCAATTTTTGATTGGGCTAGATGAGATGACGGTCCGCACATTGTTATCAGAGACTTATGATAAATCGAATGCCATTGTTACGTTACACTCTGGTGCAGGCGGGACAGAGGCATGCGATTGGGTGGAGATGTTACTTCGGATGTATTTACACTGGTCTGAAAATCATGGTTATAAGGTGGAGATATTGGATCAGTTAGAGGGAGAAGAAGCGGGGATTAAATCGGTGACCTTTAACGTCATTGGATGCAATGCCTATGGCTACTTAAAGGCTGAAAAAGGGGTGCATCGGCTGGTTCGGATTTCTCCGTTTGATTCAAATAAAAGGAGGCATACTTCCTTTGCATCATGTGATGTGATGCCGGAAATTGAGGATGATGTTACCATAGAAATCAAGGAAGAGGATTTAAAGATTGATACTTATAGAGCAGGAGGAGCGGGGGGCCAACATGTCAACCGGACAGACTCTGCGGTTCGAATCACGCACATTCCAACGGGAATCGTAACCCAGTGTCAGAATGAGCGTTCGCAATTACAGAATAAGGCGGTTTGTATGAAGGTGATCCGAGCAAAGCTGTATGAACTAGAAATTGAAAAGCAAAGGAAAAATCTCAAGGATATACAGGGCGAGTTAACCGATATCGGTTGGGGAAGTCAGATTCGATCCTACGTCTTTCATCCGTACAACTTGGTAAAGGACCACAGAACGGATACGGAGACGGGAAATGTTAATGCGGTCATGGATGGGGAAATCGATAAATTTATACATTCATACTTAAGGGGGAACAAATGAACATAGAGGGAATTATTGCGCAGGAGTTGAACATTCAGGAATGGCAATCAAAGAGCGTAGTGAAGTTAATAGATGAGGGAAACACAATCCCTTTCATTTCAAGATATCGAAAGGAAGCAACGGGTTCGCTGGATGATGAGGTATTACGAAAATTTGAAGAAAGATTGAACTACCTTAGAAATCTAGAGGAACGAAAGCAAACCGTTATCAAAGCAATAGACGAACAGGGAAAGCTAACAGAGGAACTTCGTGCTGAGATTGAAAAAGCAATGACCTTGGTGGAAGTGGAGGATTTGTACCGACCTTATAAATTAAAGAAAAAGACGCGCGCCGCGATTGCAAAGGAAAAGGGACTCTTGCCGCTTGCGGATCAAATATGGGAGCAGAATCTGGTGGTTCCTATTGAAGAGATTGCAGAAGCATTTATAAATGAAGAGAAGGGAGTCTTAACCGTACAAGAAGCGATAACTGGGGCGAAGGATATTTTGGCAGAAAGAATTTCAGATGAGCCAGAGTATCGAAAATGGATTAGGAAATATATTTTTGCAAATGGGACACTTAAGGTGGAGCGGAAAACGGAAAATGAGTCTTCTGTTTATACCATGTATGCAGATTATAAAGAACCGGTGCGGGCGATTCCGGGCCACAGAATTCTTGCCATGAACCGAGGAGAGAATGAAAAGGAACTTTCTGTCAAAATAGAGATTGAGACGCAAGAAGAGATCGATAAAATGTTTTATGATCATATTCTAAAGATTGGTGCGATATATACTGAAGAGCTTATGAAGAGCGTGATACAAGATGCTTACGAACGGCTCATTTTTCCCTCGATCGACCGTGAAATACGAAATGAGCTTACCGAAAAGGCGGAAATAGGCGCGATCCAGGTGTTTTCCAAAAACTTAAAGCAGATCTTAATGCAACAGCCGATTGTCAATCAAGTGGTACTTGGTTTGGATCCGGCCTATAGGACGGGCTGTAAACTTGCGGTGGTGGATTCAACCAGTAAAGTTCTTGCCACAAAGGTGATCTATCCAACACCACCTCATAATCAGATTGCAGAAGCAAGCAAATCAGTGCTGGAACTGATCAAGAAACATAGCGTCAATCTGATTTCTATTGGAAATGGGACCGCAAGCAGAGAGTCAGAAAAGTTTATTGCAGATCTGATTAAAGAAAATAAACTGGACATTCAATATATCATTGTGAATGAAGCCGGGGCATCTGTGTATTCTGCCTCAAAACTTGCAACAGAAGAATTTCCGGATTTTGATGTGGCAGAGAGAAGTGCGGTTTCAATTGCAAGAAGATTGCAGGATCCGCTGGCTGAGCTAGTCAAAATTGAACCAAAGGCAATCGGCGTAGGGCAGTACCAACATGATATGAATCAAAAAAACTTAAAAGAAAATCTGGACCATGTGGTAGAAGATGTGGTAAACAACGTGGGTGTAGATCTAAACACCGCGTCGGCCTCCCTACTTAAATATGTTTCAGGGGTAAATGATAAGATTGCAAAAAGTATTGTGGATCATCGGGAAAAGAATGACCGCTTTAAAAATAGAGAAGAATTAAAAAAGGTGAAAGGGCTTGGACCGAAGGCATTTGAGCAGTGCGCAGGATTTTTGCGAATTGCCGATAGCACAAACGTACTGGATAGCACAGCTGTTCATCCGGAATCGTATAAAGTGGTAGAGGGACTGTTAAAAGAATTGAGTTTTAGCTATGATGATGTTAAAAACAAAAGTTTTGATGCGGCTGTTTCAGAATCTAGAATGAAAGAGCTTGCTGATAAGATACAGGTGGGCGTTCCAACGCTTACGGATATTCTAAAAGAGTTAAAGAAGCCGGGAAGAGACCCTAGAAGCGAGATGCCCACACCGGTTTTTAGAAATGACATTCTAGAATTTAAGGATTTGCGTGAAAATATGGTGTTAGAGGGTGTGGTTAGAAATCTGGTAGACTTTGGTGTATTTGTGGATATTGGTGTACATCAAGATGGGATGGTACACATTTCGGAGATCACAGATAAATATATTAAACATCCTCTTGAAGTTTTAAATATAGGTGATACAGTAAAGGTAAAAGTGCTCGGCGTGGATGAGGTGAGAAAAAGAATTAGCCTTACTATGAAGATATGAGGTAAAAATGATTTATGAATTCAACCTGGAACAAGAGACCAGACAATTTGGCGAGGAGTTGGGAGAGAAGGCAAAAGCAGGAGACATCTACTGCCTTGTAGGGGACCTTGGCGCGGGAAAAACAATTCTATCAAAAGGAATTGCAACTGGATTGAAGGTTTTTGAGGAGGTTTCGAGTCCAACATTTACCATTTTAAATCTACATAACGGAAGATTGGTGTTGAACCATTTTGATGTATACCGAATTGAGAATCAGACGGACATGGAGGATCTTGGTTTCAACGACATTATATATGGTGATGGCGTTTCGGTTATTGAATGGGCGGATAAGATAAAAGAAATCATACCAGCCCATGCAATATGGATCACAATTGAGCGAGATCTGGAAAAAGGAGAAGCATATAGAAAAATTACAGTAGAAGAAGGAAGAAAATGAGCTACTATAAATATTCGGATTATCTTAAAAATGAGTATGGTGAAAAAGTCTATAAAATTCCAATTAACCTGCCGCTCACCTGTCCAAATCGGGATGGGAACCTTGGGAGCGGAGGATGTATTTACTGTGGCAGTGAGGGTACAGGATTTGAATCGCTGGACAACTCGGTTCCTATAGAGCGGCAGATGGAACTTACGATAGAACATGTTCGTAAAAAATATGCGGCGGATAAGTATATTGCCTATTTTCAAAATTTCTCAAATACCTATATGAAGCTAAACCGATTTGAAGAGTATATCAGGCGAGCAATTCGTCCAGATGTGGTGGAAATCGCAATTTCCACCAGACCGGATTGCATTAGAACGGAATATTTAGAAATACTAAAACAGATTGAAAAAGCGGAAAACATCCGGATTACCATTGAGTTAGGGCTTCAAACAGCCAACTACCATACACTAGAAAAGATTGGAAGGGGGCATACACTGGCAGAATTTATCGACTCTGTCCGGATGATTCAAAAATATTGTTTTAAAATTTGCACACATGTGATTTTAAACCTACCATTTGATTCTATTTATGATATAATAGAGACAGCCAAAATTTTATCCGCGTTACGCATTGATTTTGTGAAAATACATTCTCTTTATATTGTGAAAGGCACTGTTCTTGAAGAAATGTATAAAAACAAAGAATTTGAGATCGGCAGCCTGAAAGAGTATAAGGATAGAGTAAAGCTATTTTTGAGGTATTTGGATGAAGGAATTGCGGTGGAGCGAGTCATCAGCAGGGCACCTAAGGCAAATGTATCTTTTATGAATTGGCATACCAGTTGGTGGAAAATACGGGATGAGCTAGAGGAAGAAATGCAGAATGAAAAAATTAAACAGGGCGATTTGTGTAGTTATTTAAATGGAAAAGCGTTGAAGGAAGAATTTCTATCATAAATAAAAAAGAATGTCCGACATAATCAAAATGGAGGGGTTTATGGGATTATTTACAAAGCTATTTGGAAAAAAAGAGGTGAGAACCAAGGTCGAAGAAAGTGATGTTTTCGATCATTTAAAGTATGTTGAATTGCTTTGTAATCAGTCTTTGGATCTTGAGCGAAAGAAGCTAGAGGAAGAAAAACGCCTTGCAAGGGAAATTGAAAATCTAACAAAGTACAAGAGATATGGGGATATTAAGGAAGAAGATCTCACAAAGATAGAGGGGTTATTAAGCGAATATAATCGACTTGGAAAAGAAAAGGAAACGCTAAAGAGCGATTTGCTTTTAAATGAAACCAAATATGATATTTATAAGAAGTATGAGAATCGAATCGAAGTGATCTATAAAGAGATGTTGGATCTAGAGGAGAAGAGAAATGATTGTGACCACGATATTCGGTATTTAAAGGCAGAACAGGCTGCTTTAAAGTACGATGAAGAATTCTTAAAGAAAAGACTTGGCAATATAAAAAAGCTACTTTATGCTAGTTTCTTTTTTATCAGCCTTGATGTGCTTGCTTTGATCGTGCTTGGGGTGGTTTATGCCACAGATATTTTGATGCCTACTTTAATTAGCGCGGGTGTCATTGTGCTTTGGCTTCTATTTCTTATGCTTTTTGATGGAAAAAGCAAGTCTGATTTTAAAAAGAATTCAAAAAAGCAAGAGAGGTTGGTAAGCCTTTTAAATAAAACAAAGATTAAGCTTGTAAATGTGGAAGTGGATTTGGACACTTTATATACAAAATATAATGTTAAGTCTGCAGAGATGTTAAAAAGAAATGTGGCGGTTTATAGACAACTTAAGGTAAAACGCTTCGAATATCAAGATGTGTTTAATGATTATTTTGACATCTATGAACAGTTGGAAGAGGTATTATCAAAATATAACCTAAACTTTAACAATGAGGTGAAGGTAATAAAGGAATTGAGTGATACACGAGAAAGCATTAAACTACGTCAAGACACTGAAACGCGCATTAGTCTCGCAAAGGACAATATTGATAAATGCAGAGAAGAGCAGGAAAAGATTGTGGATAAGTTAAAAGAACTAAAACAAAATGACTTCAGCCCAGAACAAGCGGTTGCAAAGCTCGTAGATGCTTATCTAGAACAGTTTTACAGCAATGCAAAGTAACAATGGGGTGAGATGACTGAGCGGTTTAAAGTGCTAGTCTCGAAAACTAGAGTAGGGGTAACTCTACCGCGGGTTCAAATCCCGCTCTCACCGTTATTTACAAAAATCCGTTTTAAAAGTGAAAATTGCTTTTAAGACGGATTTTTTGATATAATAATAGCATGATCAAAATTTTCACGAGAGATTGATTGCTGCATTTGATCACGCGATGACAGAAGTAGGGTATGAAATCACAGGTAGTTCTTGGAAATGGGTTATAATAAAAAAATGCGAGGTGGGATAAAATGGGGAATATCGAAAAATTCGATCTGATTGCACCTGAATATGATACGCTGGAGAGGCTTAAGGTAGCAAAGATCATTGCGGATGAAATTCGCATATGCATAACAGATGGTAAAGGAAAAGATGCTGTTGATTATGGATGTGGTACGGGACTTATCGGAATGCAACTACTAGATAATTTTGGTTCTATGTTTTTTATAGACGCGTCTCCTAACATGATTGGAGAGGTGCAGCAAAAAATTAGCCAAGCGCAGATTGATCATGTAAAAGCATTATGTTATGACTTTGTGACACAGCCTCCATTAGATCTGCATGTTGACTATGTTATCATGGTACATACACTGATTCACATAAAAGAGGTAAAAGAGATCATAGTACGTCTATATTCCGTTCTAAATGAGGGAGGACGCCTTTTCATTGTGGACTTTGATCAAAATGGGGCAGTCATTTCGGATGAGGTTCATAATGGATTTGAGCAGGAGAAGCTGAAAAGCTTACTTAGAGAAGTCGGCTTTGCAGACATTCGTTCCAAAACTTTCTATTATGGAAAAAAGCTGTTTATGAATCAGGATGCCTCGATTTTTATACTAGATTCTAGGAAATAATTGAGAACTTAGAAGTCTATTTTAAAAGATAGACTTCTTTTTTCTTGTATGCTATAATAAAAAATGTTATATTCCGTAAAGAAGGGTGAGAAATTGAACTATTTTGAACCAGATTAGCCATAAATGGTGGGACTGGGGTCCGATTTTAGTAACCTGGAGGTGCTTTGCGGCTCCAATGTAGAGTCTATCAGGAAGATTGATGGGGGTGTATCGTGGGAAGAATAACCGGGCGATTGGGAGAAACGTATTTTATAGACAAAGGGCAGATTCTGCAGGAAGGAGATTGTTACAGGGGTGAGGCAATAGAGAAGCTTGCAAAATTTGAAAATTTTTATGAGGATCTACTGACCACACAAGATAGCATTACGAAAGAATTAGAGGATCTAAAAAATAGAAATCGTGAACGTTCGTATCAGTACAAAGAGTTAATGGCGCTTAAGCTGACAAACAAACATATTCTCAGGATGTTTGAGGCGAGCGGTTTATAAATAAAAACTTTTGGGAAATACTAGCAACTAAAGGGGTAAAAAATGAGTCTGTTTGAACTATTCTTAATTTCTGTTGGGCTGTCCATGGATGCATTTGCTGTGGCTATTTGTATTGGTCTTTCAATGAAGGAAGTCGTATTTAAAAAGATGCTGGTTGTTGGGGTCTATTTTGGAATCTTTCAGGCGATTATGCCGCTGCTCGGTTATCTCATTGGTAGCCAGTTTGCCAACAAAATCACGGCATTCGACCACTGGATTGCCTTTATACTACTTCTTATCATTGGTGCGAAGATGATTGGAGAGAGCTTTAAACAAGAAGAGCTGCAAAAACAAGAAGTGAGCCTTGGTGTTCGGAAAATGCTACCACTTGCCATTGCCACTAGCATTGATGCGCTTGCGATTGGGGTTTCGTTCGCATTTTTAAATGTGGATATTGTGCCGGCTGTTGCTTTTATTGGCGGGATTACACTCAGTTTATCTGTTTTAGGCGTAAAATTAGGCAAGGCCCTTGGAAGCCGGTATGAGAGAAGTTCTGAGATTTTGGGTGGAACCATTCTGATTCTTTTAGGGCTCAAAATATTGTTAGAACATTTGGGCTATTTATCTTTTTAAAGGGGGGAGTACGATGAGAATATTGGATCCTAAATTTGTACATAATGCGAGGCCGTATGTTTTGCAATGTATTTTTGCAACACTTCTTATTTTTGCAATGCTTTTTCTGATTGATTCGATCTCCAGCATGACCATTGTGGCTTCGCTTGGAGCCAGTGCTTTTATTGCTTTTACAATGCCTCACGCAAATGTTTCAAGGCCTCGTTACCTGATTGGAGGATACGTAATCGGTGCGTTCTCTGGGATAGCGATGCATTTTTTCTATCATATGTTACTTGAGATGGATATTCAAATTCTTGGCCATTCACCACACATCCTAGCCTGCGCGCTTGCGGTTGGCTTCGCCATCTTTTTGATGACGATTACAAACTTCGAACATCCGCCTGCAGCGGCACTTGCGATGGGTCTCGTTATTGAAAAAAAACTCTTTATAACCGCCGGGGTGGCTATATTCACAATCATATTGGTTGCTTTCATTAAGACGCTGATTAAAAAATGGCTTCACAATTTGTTATAAAAAGAAAAATGCCTGATTCAAGCACTTTTCGATTTTTTTAGTATAGTATTGGTCGATTGGGTCTAACGGGCCTTTGTCTGCGCCCGCAAGGTGGAAATGAGTTGATATCTCTTATTGTATTGGCTGGGTAATGTTTGGTGGCAAATTGGTCTTGGTATAGATATTCGGTCACATAAACGGTATTCCGATCTGCACCACAGAGTACACCAGATGTACCTGTTCCGTTACGGAAAGAGACACCGACAGGTTTGCCAATTAGTCTTCCGATATTGTTTTGCCATGGCATATAAAGTACCTCCTATTTTGATCTCCATACATACTATGAAATTTTCAGAATATCGTGTGTTTGGGACGAGAAGGCCATGTAAAAACTTATAGAAAATCGTTGACATATGGGATTATAAATGATAAAATACAGAAATGTATGTTGGTAGAATATACATTTTTTACATGTATGGAGGAAAATTTTATAGTGGAATCCCTGAGATCAATTTCGAACAAAGTAATCGGAACAAAGCAGACCTTAAGAGCGCTTGAGAATGAAACGGTAGAGGCAGTATATATTGCTTTAGATGCTGAGCTGAAAGTGACGGCATCCGTAAGAGCGCTTGCAATCGAAAAAGGAGTAGAAGTTGTAGAGGTTTTGACTATGAACGAACTAGGAAAGGCTTGCGGCATAAAAGTGTCTGCTGCATGCGTTGCTGTACTAAAATAGTTATTAAAAATGCGTCGCATTTTTAAATAAAATTTATTATTAGAGAAAGGAGGATAAAACGTGCCAACATTTAATCAATTAGTTAGAAAAGGCAGAACTACTATTGAAAAGAAATCCAATACACCTGCACTTTTAAAAGGAACCAATACCTTGAAGAAAAGGTCGATTGAAATTAGTGCGCCACAAAAAAGAGGGGTTTGCTTGGTTGTTAAAACAGATACACCGAAGAAACCAAACTCTGCACTTAGAAAAATCGCGAAAGTAAGACTTACAAATTCTATGGAAGTTGTTTCATACATTCCGGGAGAAGGTCATAATCTTCAAGAACATAGTGCGGTTCTTATAAGAGGCGGAAGAGTAAAGGATATGCCGGGTGTTCGATATCACATCATAAGAGGTACACTAGATACTTCTGGTGTTGAGAAGAGAAGACAGGCTCGTTCAAAGTATGGTGCAAAAAGACCTAAGGAAGCGAAAAAATAAGTTTCTTTGACATTAGTACCTATGAAATCAAAAATTCGGAAGGAGGGAAGAAATATGCCAAGAAAAGGACATATTGCAAAAAGAGATGTATTGCCAGACCCGATTTATGGAAGCAAAGTGGTAAGCAAATTAATTAATAATATCATGTTAGATGGTAAAAAAGAACTTGCCCATAAAATCGTGTACGGTGCATTTGATATTGTGAAGCAAAAAACGGGTAAAGAACCCATCGATGCATTCGAAGAAGCATTGAACAACATCATGCCACTTTTAGAAGTAAAAGCTCGTAGAGTGGGTGGGGCTACATATCAAGTACCAATGGATGTACGTCCAGAGCGAAGACAAACTTTAGGACTTCGTTGGCTCGTTTTATTCAGCAGAGAGCGTTCAGAGCATACTATGCCAGAAAGACTAGCTGGAGAAATTGTGGACGCGATTAATAATACTGGAAAATCAGTAAAAAGGAAAGAAGATCAACACAGAATGGCAGAAGCAAATAAAGCCTTTGCACATTATAAGTGGTAAAATCATAACAAATATTGTATGTATTTATAAATTTAAGCTAAACTATGTAGGATTGTAAATATGAAAAATTGATTTAAAAGGGAGTGAGAAATGTGTCAGATAGAGCCTATTCATTAGAGAATACAAGAAATTTCGGTATTATGGCTCACATAGATGCTGGAAAGACTACGTTATCAGAAAGAATCTTGTTTTATACTGGGAAAAACCACAAAATTGGAGAAACGCATGATGGAGCAGCTACCATGGACTGGATGGCTCAGGAACAAGAAAGAGGGATAACGATTACATCAGCGGCTACTACATGCTTTTGGAAGGGAAATCGTTTAAACCTGATTGATACTCCGGGACACGTTGACTTTACGATTGAAGTGCAAAGGTCACTACGTGTGCTTGATAGTGCAGTCTGTGTGTTTGATGGTCAAGCGGGAGTAGAACCACAATCTGAAAATGTGTGGAGACAGGCTGATGAATACAAGGTACCAAGAATGTGTTTTATAAACAAGATGGATAAACAAGGTGCAAACTTTGCCTATTCGCTTGGGACCATTAAAGCCAGGTTGGGTGCGAATGCAGTTGCAATCGTTATACCAATCGGTGCAGAAGAAAAGGTATCAGGTGTTGTTGACTTAATGCTAATGCAAGCAGTCCGTTTTCATGGACCGCATGGGGAAGAGCTAGAGTATACAGCGATACCAGAAGAGATGAAGGCGGAAGCAGAAAGCTATAGAGAAAAGATGATTGAAGCCATCTCTGAAACAGATGAAAATTTGATGGCTAAATACCTTGAGGGGACCATCCCAACCGAAAAAGAATTAAAAGTGGCTTTGAGAAAAGCGACAATTGATAACAGTATTGTTCCGGTTTTGGCGGGTTCTGCTTATAAAAATATTGGTGTACAGTTGCTATTAGATGCTATCGTAGAATATTGTGCATGCCCAACAGATGTCGAACAAGTAAGAGGGGTAAACCCAGATACAGAGCAGGAAGAAGAAAGACATCCAAATGATGGTGAACCATTCTCTGCTCTTGCATTCAAAATTATGACAGACCCATTCGTGGGTAAACTAGCCTTTTTTAGAGTATATTCAGGAATGCTAGAAGCGGGATCCTATGTTTTAAACTCAAGTAAGGGTGAAAAAGAAAGAATCGGAAGAATCCTTCAAATGCACTCAAACAACCGGGAAGAAATTAAAAAAGTATACACTGGGGACATTGCAGCAGCAGTAGGTCTTAAATACACCATAACAGGTCATACACTTTGTGATGAAAATAGACCCATTATACTTGAGTCTATGAAATTCCCAGAACCTGTTATCTCTCTTGCGCTTGAACCAAAATCAAAGCAAGATCAAGAAAAGATGGGGTTATCATTAAATAAACTTTCTGAAGAAGATCCAACCTTTAGAATGCATACTGATCCAGAAATTGGTCAAACCATTATCGAAGGAATGGGAGAACTTCACCTTGAAGTAATCGTAGATCGACTTCTTAGAGAGTTTAAAGTAGAAGCGAATGTTGGTAAACCACAAGTTGCTTATAAAGAGACGCTTAAAAAAGCGGTGGATGCAGAAGGTAAATTTATTCGTCAATCCGGTGGACGTGGACAGTATGGACACTGTAGAATTAAATTTGCACCACTCGATCCGAATGGTACAGAGACTTATAAATTTATCAACAATATTGTTGGGGGAGTTGTTCCAAAAGAATATATTGCGCCAATCGATAAGGGGTTACAAGAAGCAATGCAAAGTGGACCACTTGCCGGATATCCGGTTATTGGAATTGAGGCAGCACTTTATGATGGATCATACCATGAAGTGGACTCATCCGAAATGGCATTTAAGATCGCCGCTTCTATGGCGTTTAAAGATGCAATGAAGAAAGGCGAAGGAACACTACTTGAACCAATCATGAAAGTGGTGGTTACTGTACCAGAAGACTACATGGGTGACATCATCGGAGACTTAAACTCAAGAAGAGGAAGAATAGAAGGAATGGAAGCGCTAAGCAATGTACAACAAATCAGAGCATTTGTGCCACTTGCTGAAATGTTTGGTTACTCAACCGACCTTCGTTCAAAGTCACAAGGTAGAGGAAACTATACCATGCAATTTGACCACTACGAAGAGTGTCCGAAGAGCATTCAAGAAAAAGTAATTGCGGGAAGAAATGTAAATGCGGAAAACAAATAATTAAAAGAAAACACTTGAAATATTAAATTTAGTTACTATAATATAACCATTAATTAAATAAGGAGGAAATAAAAATGGCTAAAGAAAAATTTGACAGAAGTAAACCACACGTAAATATCGGAACAATTGGTCACGTTGACCATGGAAAGACGACTCTAACTGCAGCAATCACTCAAAAATATAGTAAAGTGAAAATGGCTTATGCAGATATCGACAAAGCGCCAGAAGAAAGAGAAAGAGGTATTACAATTAATACTTCACACGTTGAATATGAAACAGAAAAAAGACACTACGCGCACGTTGACTGCCCAGGGCATGCTGACTATGTTAAGAATATGATCACAGGTGCTGCACAAATGGATGGAGCAATCCTCGTTGTTGCTGCTTCAGATGGTCCAATGCCACAAACAAGAGAACATATCTTGCTTGCAAGACAAGTAGGCGTTCCAAGTATTGTTGTATTTATGAACAAATGCGACTTGGTAAAGGATTCAGAACTACTTGATTTAGTAGAAATGGAAATCAGAGAACTTCTTAGTGAATACCAATTTGATGGAGATAATACACCAATCATTAGAGGATCCGCTACAGAAGCGCTTGCAAGTCCAGATGGAGAATATGGTAAAAAAGTAGAAGAGCTAATGGCAGCAGTAGATAGCTATATTCCAGATCCAGTAAGAGAAACAGACAAACCTTTCTCAATGCCAGTGGAAGACGTATTCACAATCACAGGTCGTGGAACAGTTGCAACCGGTAGGGTTGAGAGAGGAATGATAAAGATACAACAAGAAGTTGAAATTGTAGGACTAACAGAAGAAAAGAGAAAAGTCGTTGTAACAGGAATTGAAATGTTTAGAAAACTTCTAGACGAAGCAAAAGCTGGAGATAACGTAGGAGTACTTTTAAGAGGGGTTGAAAGAGCTGACATCGAAAGAGGCCAAGTTCTTGCAGCACCAGGGTCGATCACACCACACAAAAAATTTAAAGCACAAGTATACGTTCTTAAAAAAGAAGAAGGCGGAAGACATACTCCATTCTTTGGAAACTATCGTCCACAATTCTATTTTAGAACAACAGACGTTACAGGAGTTGTCACACTACCAGAGGGTGTTGAGATGTGTATGCCTGGAGATAACATCGAAATGGCAATTGAACTGATCTCGCCAATTGCTTTGGAAAAAGGAGTACGTTTTTCTATCCGTGAAGGTGGAAAAACAGTAGGCGCTGGTTCTGTAATTGAGATAGTTTCATAATAAGATTAGAATATAAAATAGGGTTAAATATTAACCCTATTTTTCTCTTCTTCACTTTCTATTTCATTTTCAATTTCTTTAATTATATCTTCTGTAACTTCATCATCTTCGGTGTCATCTAACATCTTATCCTTTTCAAGTTGTTCCTTTTTGTTTAAGCGTTTTAGATTTTCTAATTCGCTTGATTTCATTACTGCCACTTTTTGCTCTCCTTTCTTTGCATAATAATTAAATATAAAAATAGTATTGCAAGAAATGTAAAAACCATACAAAAAAATATTGAGATATAGAATACTTATGTTATAATTTAAATTGTCGAAATAAGAGCTGAGGTTGATATGAGAAAATTCGTTCTTTCCTTCATTTTATTTTTTACATATGCACTGACTGAGTTGATCCTTTTGGTGCTTTTAAAAGGTTTCCAAGATAAGAACATTTTACTTGGATTGACCATTTTTTTTGTGTTGGTTTTTTTGATTCATATTTTATATATCCTCTTTGATAAAAAGCGTACCATAATGGATCGCAAACTAATTTTTTTAGGAAAGTACCTGGATAAGGACATCCTGGAAGAAGAGATGAGACGAAAAGGCAAGAAGGGTTTTTTCTTAGATATACAGATGAGTTCGGGTAGAAAAAAAGTAGTTCTCTTCAATCTTCAAACCTTTTACACGGAAAAGCTAAATATAGAGGAACGTACCCACTTCATGCAAGATTTTCTGAAAATTGTGCAAGAGACGATAAAAGAAGACTTTGGATTTATCTATACTGTAAAAGACAACCTCATTACCTGTGTGTTTGATGCCTTTTGCCAGAGAGAAGATATCGGGTTAAAAGCGATGGTTGCTTCTTTGAAAATTCATCTTCGGTTCGAGGAGCTAAAAAAAGAGAAGCCGTTTCTAAGGCAAAATCATATCGGAGTGAACATGTGTCTGAGATATGAAACGGTTGAATTGCTTCTAGAGGACCCTGGCCTATTTATCCTGTCAGGGAATATGAGTCTTGATCAACTGATTCAGTTCCAGGATGAGGATTTTATTCTGATCTCGTCAGACCTTTACAATCCGTATGAAAAGAGACTAGAAGTGGAGTATCTGGGTAAATACTATATCCATAAAGAAGAATTGAAACTTTACAAGTTGATTTGTATTGCGGGAGAAGTGAGCAAAGTGTCTAAACTCAACATAAAAAAGGGGAAAGAGAGCAAGTTGAGAATGAGTGCAAGAAAAAAAATCAATATTCTTGAACTCTGGAAAAAGAAAACATCTTTTTTAAAGAAAGGAGATAAAAATGAGGGAATATAAATTTGTAAGGATTGAACTGAGTGTTTGGATGAGAGAACCCAAAGAAGATTATAAAGAAGTCATTAGACAGCACGCGAAAGAGGGATGGGAGCTGATTCAGATCTTTGCACCCGCCACAGCGGGATATGGGTATGCCAAATACTT
>JAVBPT010000040.1:0-25878 GCA_031549455.1 Eubacteriales bacterium | reverse complement strand
GTGATGCCAGGCGTACTTATGATTGAATCGTTGGCGCAAACAGGGGCAGTTTATATTTTGAATCAGGACGAATTTAAAGGGAAAACCGCTTACTTTGGCGGGATTGATCAGGTGAAATTTAAAAGAATGGTCAAACCAGGTGAGACAATTCGATTTGAGGTTATGATGGAAAAGATAAAAGGACCAGTTGGCATTTCTGTGGGGAGTGCTTATGTGGGCGATGAAGTGGTGTGCACTGGCAAACTAACTTTTATTATTAAGTGAAGGTGGAAAAAATGTTTGAAAAAATACTGATAGCCAATCGTGGAGAGATTGCGGTGAGAATTATAAGGGCAGCTAGAGAAATGGGTATTAAAACAGTAGCCATTTATTCGGAAGTGGATCGAAACGCGTTACATGTCAAATTGGCAGATGAAGCCGTTTGCATTGGCTCGGCGAGCTCAAAAGACAGCTATCTAAATATGAGTACAATTATTAACACGACAGTTTTAAAAAGGGCAGGGGCGATCCATCCGGGTTTTGGTTTTTTATCGGAAAATTCCAAGTTTGCAAAAATGTGTCGGGATTGTAAGATCAAATTTATTGGACCTCATGAAGAGATCATTCATAAGATGGGAAATAAAGCGCTTGCAAGAAAAACCATGCAAGAGGCAAATATTCCAGTCATACCCGGATCAGATGAGGTTTTATATGATGTGGGGAGAGCAAAAATTGTGGCGGAGAAGATTGGATTTCCAATAATGGTTAAGGCTTCAAGTGGTGGTGGCGGTCGTGGAATGAGAGTTGTTTATTCTGCAGCTGAGTTTGATTCTGCCTTTTTATCTGCAAAAGAAGAATCTTTAAATGCTTTCGGGGATGACTCGATGTATATCGAGAAGTTTATAGAAAATCCAAAGCACATTGAGTTTCAAATCCTTGCAGATGAGCATGGAAATGTCATTCACTTAGGAGAGCGAGATTGTTCTATGCAGCGAAAGAATCAGAAGGTGATTGAAGAGGCACCTTCTAGTATATTGACACCAAAACAAAGGACAGAGATTGGAAAGATAGCGGTGAAGATTGCCAAAACGGTTGGATATCAAAACGCGGGAACCATTGAATTTCTACTGGATAAGAATGGAGACTACTACTTTATGGAGATGAACACCAGACTTCAGGTGGAACATCCGATTACGGAAATGGTTACTGGGATTGATATTGTGAAAAAACAACTTGAGATTGCAAGCGGTGAGAAGTTGACGATAAAGCAAAAGGATCTTACATTTGCTGGTTGTGCAATTGAGTGTAGGATCAATGCAGAAGAGCCTGAAAAAGGATTTAGACCAAGTCCGGGGAAAATCAAGAATTTACTTTTGCCAGGGGGTCTGGGGATCCGTGTGGACTCAGCAATGTATGACGGTTATAAAATACCTTCTAACTATGACTCAATGGTTGCAAAAATTATTGCCTATGATAAGACGCGAGAGGAAGCAATCTGCAAAATGAAACGCGCTTTATATGAGCTGCAAGTGGAAGGCATTAAGACCAACATCGATTTTTTGTTAAGCCTACTTTCGTCTAGTGCTTTTATCAATGGAAATTATGATACAGCTTATATCAAGAACAATTATAACTTTTAAGAGGGGATAAAAAATGAATGATGAGTTAAATGACCCATATATACCAGAAGGACTTTGGATTAAATGTGACAACTGTAAAGCCACAATCTATAACGAGGACTTCGAATTAGGGCTTTATGTTTGCCCGGAATGCAATAAGCACTTTAGGATAGGAGCCAGAAAACGGATTGAGATGATTGCGGATCTAAATTCTTTTAAGGAGGAGTTTGAAACACTTTCTTCCACAAATTTTCTGAATTGTCCAATGTATGATGAAAAATTAGAAAAAGCGGTCAAAATATCTGGCCTGCGGGAGGCAGTGATCACGGGTACTTGTACCATAGAAGGTATTGGGATCGCTCTTGGAGTAATGGATACAGAGTTTATTATGGGAAGCATGGGAAGTGTTGTGGGCGAAAAAATTACACGTCTTACAGAGCTTGCAATCAAGAAAAAACTTCCGCTTATTATTTTTACCGCTTCGGGTGGCGCCAGGATGCAGGAGGGAATCGTTTCTCTAATGCAGATGGCAAAGACCAGTGCGGCAATTGCAAAGCACAATGCAGCAGGACTTCTCTATATTCCTGTGTTAACGGATCCTACCACAGGAGGCGTAACAGCAAGTTTTGCAATGCTTGGAGATATTATTCTTGCGGAGCCGAATACACTGATCGGATTTGCGGGTCCAAGAGTGATTAAACAGACCATTAACTGCAGTTTGCCCGAAGGATTTCAAACGGCAGAATTCTTGTTAAAACACGGATTTGTGGACCGGATTGTTGAAAGAAAAAACTTGAAGAGTGTGATTGCAAAAATTTTGAGAATGCACAATCTAAAAAAGGCGGTGTAGGAGATGAATAAAGTAGAAGCCAAGACGGGATGGAGCGTTGTACAAAAGGCAAGAGAAAGTAATCGCTTTAGAGCGCTTCATATTATTACTGAAATCATAGATGAGTTTATCGAGTTTCATGGGGACCGCTTGTATTCAGATGATGCCTCCTTTGTGTGTGGTATTGGGCTTCTTGATAGCCTTCCGGTGACGATTATTGCAGAGCAGAAGGGGACTAATACGAAGGAAAATTTAGAAAGAAATTTTGGAATGCCACATCCAGAGGGATATAGAAAAGCTTTAAGGCTTATGAAACAGGCAGAAAAATTTAATAGACCAATTATTACCTTTATCGACACGCCAGGGGCTTATTGTGGGATTGGAGCAGAAGAAAGAGGACAGGGCGAATCCATCGCGAGAAATCTGATGGAGATGTCAAGCTTAAAAGTGCCCATTATTGCGATTGTGGTGAGCGAAGGCGGAAGCGGTGGAGCGCTTGCCATTTCTGTCAGTGATGAGATCTGGATGTTTGAAAACAGCGTTTATTCTATTTTGTCTCCGGAGGGTTTTGCGAGTATTCTTTGGAAGGATAGCTCCAGGGCAAGTGAAGCAGCAAATATGATGAAACTTACAGCGGGTGATTTAAAGAAGTTGGGTATTATTGAAAAGATTATTAAAGAAGATAAAGAAGAGAAGCTTATTTTTAAGCACCTAAAAAAGAATCTGATTGAAAAGATGGAAGAGTTGAAAGAGAAGAAAACAAGTGTACTTTTAGAGGAACGCTATAAAAAATATAGAAGTATTGGAGAATTAATCGAATAAGTTGCATAAAAAGAATAAAGTTATATAATCTATAACTAAAAGAGGAAGCCATGTATATTTTGCTGATTTACAATCCAAATGCTGGAAATCAAAGTTTTGTAACAAATTTTGATATGATCGTCTATGCTTTTCAGAAAAAAGGGTTTAGGCTTTTATTACATCGCCTGGATCGAACAAATAGTTTGTCAAAAGCACTAAAGCATGTTAAAGAACGGGAGAGCGATTTTGAAAAGGTCATTATTGCAGGCGGAGACGGAACCATTAATCAGGTTGTAAGCCTAATGATAAAACATGAACTCAATTTACCGATCGGGATCTACCCGGTTGGAACGTGTAATGATTTCTCGATGCAGTATGATTTAACAGACGCGCTAGAAACACAGACCAAGATTTTGTTACAAGATCATTATGAGACCTGTGATGTTGGAAGAGTCAATGATCGCTATTTCATCAACATTGCCAGCATGGGTCTTTTTGTGACCGCTGGTCAGCGCACAGATCCAAAGTTGAAAACCTTCTTGGGGCCATTAGCGTATTACGTCAATGCGTTGGATGAGCTGATGAATCTAAAAGATATGAAGCTTGAGATTGAGGGAGATGGTGTTCATCTAAAGGACAAGTTCTACATTGTGCTGATATTAAATGGTACATCAGCAGGTGGATTTTCGAAGATTGGACAAGATGCAAGCTCAAATGATGGATTCCTAGATGTTGTTTTATTTAAGAAGTGCGATAATAAAGAACTACCAGGATTATTTATTGACGTTTTGAACGGAAAACACACAGAAAATGAAAATGTGGTGAGTTTTAAGACCACAACGCTAAAGATTAGCGGCAGTGAGGATATCTTGACAGATGTGGATGGAGAAAAAGGCCCCAGTTTACCACTTTCAGTTTCCATATTTCATGACCAGTTGAAGGTGCTTACGCTGACCGAACAGATGAGTTCGG
The DNA here is from genome assembly GCA_031549455.1 of Eubacteriales bacterium. Classification (GTDB taxonomy): domain Bacteria; phylum Bacillota; class Clostridia; order Lachnospirales; family JAKSVV01; genus JAVBPT01. Next base: position 21,678 of record JAVBPT010000040.1, on the reverse strand, counting down.
GAAAGATTTCGTATGAGAAACAAATCGAAAGAAATGTGCAAAGAAACAAGAAAAAATTTGGAGAAAATGTATGAATAAAGAAGAAGCGCTAAAAGAGGCAGAAAGATGTTTGAATTGTAAAAATGCATCATGTGTAAAGGGATGTCCCGTAGGAATTGATATTCCGAATTATATTAATGCCATCTTAGAGGAGCGATTAGAGGATGCTTATGATATTATAACAGCAAAAAACATCTTACCGGAGGTTACTTGCCGTGTTTGTTTTCATCATGAGCAATGTTATGGACACTGTATCTTAAACAAAAAGAATGCACCGATTAAGATATATGAGCTTGAGCAGTATGTAGCAGAAAACGCGCCCAAAGAGGTCAGAATAGGGAGAGAAGGCCGGTTAAAAAAAGTGGCTATTATTGGCTCCGGGCCGAGCGGTATTGCTTGTGCACTTTCTCTTTGCAAAGCAAATGTAGAGGTCACAATCTTTGAGAGGGAAGGTTATATAGGCGGGGTATTAAGCTACGGCATTCCGGATTATAGACTCAGCAATCAGATTGTGAAAGAGGTGGAGAAAAGGCTCGCATTGGGAAATATACATATAAGACTAAATACAAACATTGGAACGGATTTGACATTACAAGATTTGAAGAAGGAGTTTGACTATGTTTATATTGCAACGGGGGCCAATCGACCCAATTACTTCAGAATAGAAGGAGAGGAAACATTTAAAACTCAGATGATGGATCCCTATGAATTTATTTATTCCTATGCGTTTTTAAAAGATGTAAACGAGGGAAAAGGAGTACAATTAGGCGATAAGGTAATTGTGGTCGGTGGTGGCAATGTGGCAATGGATGTGGCTAGATGTGCAAGAAGACTAACAGGAAAAAGTGTTGAGGTATTCTATAGGAGAACAAGGGAAAAGATGCCGGCACGAATAGATGAGATTGAATATGCAGAAAGCGAAGGCGTTAACATTCGGTTTTTAACCAACCCTCTATCCATCAGAAGAGAGGGGAATGAAATTATTCTAACAAAGGTCAACACAGAACTCGTAGTGCAAGATGGAGTAGAAAAAGTGGTAGAGTTAGAGAAAACCAAAGAAGAAATCAAGATTACAAACCTTATCCTTGCGGTTGGCATGAGACCGGACCATGAAGGTTTTACGAAAGGTGAGAATGCTATCCAGCTTAATAAAAGAGGAGAGATTCTGGTGAATGAATTCCTTAAAGTAGATGAATACGAGAAAATTTATGCGGGCGGAGACGTGGTAACGGGAAGCCTGACAGTGATTAATGCAATAGGAATGGGGATGAAAGCAGCCAGGGAAATTTTAGAAAGATAGGTATTTAAGAGAGATTGTCTAGCATGGTCATTTTGTTAACAATTATAACAAAATGGTGGGGATGAACAAAACCTATTATTTACAAATAGTGAAAAAAAAGTATTGCTCATTGCCTTGATTTGTAGTATAATAAAGTTATGAAAAAGAAATACTAGAAAATTACTTTGTTTGGTACATACTTTAAAGATTGGGAGGAAATAATGAGGCAGCAAAACATTTTAGTTGTGGCGATTCTCTTGTTTTGCCTTTTATCCAACATCTTTTTAATTACATATAATTATCAACATGATTGTTCGCATACAGATACTTGTCCGATTTGCATTTTAATGAATGGGAATGAACAGTGTTTAAGATTGATTGGGCTAGCGTTTTTGCTCACTCCTTTTTTATATACTTTTTTATATAACAATCAGGAGATTGGTTTTATAAAGCACGTTAACGACAAAAAAAGTACATTAATCAGTCAAAAGGTGCGCTTAAATAATTAGGAGTCCTCTATTTTAAATGAGAAAATAGGAGGATACTATATATGAGAGTGGATGTACAAATTTTGACTGTATTTTTGCTTGTAACGATAATAGGGATTTTCGTTACAGCATGCACTAAAAAAGAAGAGGTTTCAAATAGTACGATAAGGATTATTACAACAATTTTCCCCCAATATGATTTTGCAAGGGCTGTATCGGGTGATCATGCCATGATTAAGATGCTTTTAAAACCGGGAGCGGAGTCTCATTCTTTTGACCCTTCTCCTCAAGATAACATTGATATACAAAACTGTGATCTCTTTATATACACAGGAGGAGAGAATGATATTTGGGTGAGCAATCTATTGTCTGGCCTTGATACGGATAAGATAAAAGTTATTCGCCTGTTGGATTGTATTAAGCCAAAAGAGGAAGAACTGGTAGCGGGGATGGAAAAGGAGGAGGGAGAAGAAACAGAATACGATGAACATGTCTGGACTTCTCCTAAAAATGCGATCATTTTGGTCAATGCGATACGAGATGCACTGATAGAAATAGATGAGGAACATGTAGAAGAATACATGGAAAATGCTAAAAAGTATACAGATGAACTGTTAGGGTTGGATGTTGATTTTAAGCAGGCTGTCAATGCTGGTGTAAGAAGACACCTTGTATTCGCGGATCGGTTTCCTTTTCGCTATTTTGCAGATGAGTACGGGCTGACTTACAGCGCAGCTTTTCCTGGATGTGCCACAGAGACGGAACCCAGTGTGAAAACGATTACATATCTAATTCAGAAAATTCGAGATGAAAAGATTCCGGTGGTGTTTTATATTGAGTTTTCAAATCAAAAAATTGCAAAAAGTATACAGGAAGAGACGGGTGTTAAAGCATTACTTTTTCATTCGACGCATAATATTTCACAACTAGACTTTGGGAGAGGGATTACCTATATCGATTTGATGAGAACTAATCTTGAGCATTTAAAGGAGGCATTACGATGAATACATTGATACACATAGAGCATCTTACGCTTGCTTACGATTCAAATGTGATTATTCATGATTTGAGTCTTGAAATAGAGAACGAGGATTACATTTGCATTGTTGGTGAAAATGGAGCGGGAAAATCTACCCTTGTAAAAGGACTGTTAGGACTTCTAAGAGTAGCATCCGGGAAAATCAGTTTATTAAATGGATTAACAATGAATGAGATAGGCTATCTTCCTCAAATGACAGCCGCTCAAAAAAATTTCCCGGCTTCAAGTCATGAGGTTATTCTATCGGGTTGCCTAAATGGAATGAAAGAGATGCCATTCTATACAAAAGAAAATAAAAAAAAGGCACAAGTGGCAATGGAAAAGTTAAGCATTGAAAATCTTAAAAATCACTGTTTTGCAGAGCTATCAGGCGGACAACAAAGAAGGGTTTTGCTCGCCAGAGCACTATGCTCGACTAAGAAGGCATTGATTTTGGATGAGCCAACGGCGGGTCTCGATCCAAAAGCAACCAACGAACTCTATAAAGTCATTGAGATGCTTAATAAGGAGGAACGGATTACAATTGTGATGGTATCACACGATATTGCCAATGCCACACGATACGCCAAGCATATTCTACACTTAACTGGTGAGAATTCATTTTTTGGAACGATTGTAGACTATAGAAAGAGCATTTTGGGCAGTTATTTTGCGGGAGGTGATTTAAAATGATAGAAGTTATTATTGAAATGTTTTCTTATACCTTTATTGTGAGAGCGATGATTGTTGGGTTCCTTGTTTCACTTTGTGCCGCTCTTCTGGGTGTTAGTTTGGTATTGAAAAAATATTCTATGATTGGAGATGGTTTGTCTCATGTGGGGTTCGGGGCGTTGTCGATTGCATTTTCTTTAAATACACTTCCCTTTTTTCAAACTTACTTTAAATTGGATCCGCTCATTTTTTCAATTGCGATCGTCATATTTATTGCCTTTTTGCTTCTTAGGACCGGTGAGCGTAGCAAGTTGGCTAGTGATTCTGCAATTGCCCTAGTCTCTACAGGCTCGCTCACCATTGGAGTTCTATTCGTTTCTCTCACTACGGGCATGAATACTGATGTTTGCAACACTCTATTTGGCACTATTCTTGCCATGAGCATAAATGATGTTAGACTAAGCATTGCTTTATCGGTTACTGTTTTAACTCTATTTATCATCTTTTATCACAAGATTTTTGCAATCACTTTTGACGAAAGCTTTTCAAAAGCAACAGGTGTAAAGGTAAACAAATATAATATGCTTCTTGCTTTATTAACCGCACTAACGATTGTTTTGGGAATGAGAATTATGGGAACGTTGCTGATATCGAGTCTGCTTGTATTTCCATCGCTTACAGCGATGAGGCTTTGTAAGACATTTAGGAGTGTGACCATTACATCTGCATTGATTTCTATCTTTTGTTTTATGTTTGGAATCATTCTGTCTTACTGTTATAAGACGCCGGCCGGAGCAAGCGTAGTAGGCGTTCATATTATTTTATTTATCCTGTTTTCTATAATTGATTCGATTAGAAGAAGGGTGGTTTTGAGATGAAAGGGTATTGTTTGATTTTTATTTTACTGATCTTTATATCTTTTACAGGATGCACAAATGAAATGGACGAGGTAGCGGAAAAAAATGAGAAGGTACTGATGGTGTTAAAAGACAACGTTTTTATTCAAAGCACCAATGATATGTATCTAAACCCTTCCTTTTATGCAGGGAAAGAGATGCAGATTGATGGGTTGATTTACTTGGATACTATGGATGACGGTACACATGTATATGTTGTAAGAAGAACGCCTGGGTGCTGTGGATCAGACGGTCTCGCGGGGTTAGAAGTGAAGTGGGACGGGGAGATCCCAGAACAAGATGCCTGGGTTAGCGCAAAAGGAGAGTGGAAGAAGTCGGACTATGCTCCAAATGGTTGGATTCTTATGCTAAACTCTCTTGAGGAAAAAGAAGAAAGGGGAAATGAGTTCGTACAATAGACAAAGATATAGTTAGTCTTTAAATGATTTGTCTAAAAAACAGATGTCAACGTTTTGCGTTTAAAATAAAATGATATCGAAATTTTATACAGCATACTTATGGAGTCTTTTTTGCGTAGAAAGGAGAGTGATTAAAATTCGGAAAAGCTCGATTCTATGTTGAAATGATCATATTTTGCTCCTTCCAATCATAATAATAGAACAAAAGAAAGAATAAGGGATAAAGATGAAAGTAAATAAAAAGGTTTATTTAATAGAAACAGTTGTATTACTGACTCTCTTTTTTTTGCTATTTTTCTCATTCAACGTACACGCAAGCAATCTAAATTTAGATGTAAAATCATACATATTGATGGAAAAGGAAACAGGTAAGGTACTATTAGAGAATAAGGCGGATACACCTTTTCCACCAGCAAGTGTCACAAAAGTGATGAGCCTTCTTCTTATCTATGATGCGATTAGCGATGGAAAGATAAAATATGATGATATTATTACAGTTAGCAAAGATGCAGCATCTATGGGTGGGTCTCAAGTTTATCTAGAAGAGGGGGAGAAACAAACGGTAAGGGACCTTCTAAAGTCGGTGATCATTGCTTCTGGAAATGATGCAGTGGTAGCACTGGGAGAGGCAATTTCAGGCACAAAGGAAGGCTTTATTGAGCAAATGAATCAGAAGGCAAAAGAGTTAGACATGAAGAATACCCACTTTATTAACGTGACGTGGCTTGATGCACCAGGACATGAGATGAGTGCAAGGGATATTGGAATTGTGAGTCGGGAGTTGATTAAAAATCATCCGGAGGTCTTTGAGTTTACCACGATTTGGCAAGATACGATCACACATAATACAAGACGTGGAAGTAGTGAGTTTGGGCTCACCAATACAAACCGTCTGATTAAACAATATCCATATACAACAGGATTAAAAACGGGCTCTACTGGAAATGCGCTTTATTGTATCTCAGCCACTGCCAAGAAGGATGATATGGAACTGATTGCGGTCATTATGGGAGGGAAGACTAGTGCAGATCGGTTTGATGCGGCAGTTAGTTTGTTAAACTACGGATATGCCAATTATGGAGTGACCATTATCAAACCAAAGGGTGAGTTTGTAACCAATATTAAGATCGGTAAGGCCAAAAATGATTTGGTGGATGTGGAGACCAAGACACAAATCAGTTATTTAAGGAACAAAGGGCAAACGATTACGCCAACAGAAAAGGTAACCATTTATGAAGGATTGAAGGCACCAATGACCAAAGGAACAAAAGTAGGAGAGATTGAATACTATTTTAATGACGACTGTATCGGACGTGGAGACTTGATCATACGAAACGATGTTTATAAGGCCTCTTTCTCTGACAATATGCAAAAGCAATTTTCTTCAATTTTTAATTCAAAATAATCACAATTATTGCCTTAGTACATAAAGTGTAATATCGAATAAATATTTAAAAGGAGATAATATGTCAGAACGTAAACACTGCGAGAAGGTTAGAGTTCTTACAGGGTCAGAGATTTTTGAACAAAAAATAGATTTTCCTTCATGCCCACAAAAATCAGTAATTGATATAATGGATGTTAAATTAGAAATTAATCCAAGAACAGTAAAAGTGACAAAATGTAATTCATGCTTTATTGTTACTGGAGAAGTAAATAAGCACATTCTATATTCTTATGTAACTGACCCAATTATGCCAGTGATGCCACCGGAAGATCTTTGCAACTGTGGAACATGCGTAAGCGTGGATAGAATCGATTCATGTGTTGGTTCATTATCAACTTGTCTACCATTCCAATTAAAAATAGAGTTCTGCGATATGTGTAAAGTAAAAGGATTCTGTCTAAATTCAATCTGTGCAAACACTTGTTCAGATGCAGACGAAATCGTATACTGTGGCACTCCATTATATGAAAGAATTTGCTGTGAAGAAGATCTATATGCCATTCTTTCATTAAAAGAAGTAGACTGTATAACTGTAAAACTAGATGTATTTATGAAAGACCATAGGGATAAAAAAGATAGACACTGTTGTAAAGATGACTGCTGTAAAGACTAATCTTTTCAATATAATGTAAAAAGACGTTTTAAACGTCTTTTTACGTATAAAAAGATAAAAAGCATGTCAAACTATTAAAAAACTTTTGAGGGAAAAATGAAAGAAAAAGAAAATACAATCGGTTACAATATTCATTGCCTAACAATTATTGGACAAATTGAGGGGCATGTAATGTTACCACCACAAAACAAAACAACGAAGTATGAACATATCCTACCACAACTTGTGGGAATCAGGCAGGATAAGAACATAAAGGGATTACTTGTTATTTTAAATACAGTAGGAGGAGATGTAGAAGCAGGGCTTGCATTATCCGAGATGATCGCAAGCCTTGGAAAACCGGTTGTGTCGGTTGTACTAGGAGGGGGCCATTCTATTGGTGTGCCGCTTGCTGTTGCAGCAGATTATTCATTTATCTGTCGATCAGCCACGATGACCATCCATCCTGTGCGAATGAACGGAACAATTATAGGTGTTTCTCAGACTTATGAATATTTTGATAAGATGCAGGAGCGGATCGTCGAGTTTGTAGTGGAACACTCCAAGATATCAGCAAAAAAATTCAAGGAACTGCTTTTGGATACGGGAAATATGGCAAAAGACGTGGGAACCCTAATTATAGGAGAAGAAGCGGTAAAGCAAGGTTTGATTGATGAAGTGGGTGGACTCGATAGAGCCATAAAAAAGCTAAACCAACTTATCGATATAAAGGAGAGAAAAGAAAATGGAAGACGAGAACAGTCTACAAAACCTAGAAGAAAGAAAGTATAAAGGGGAGTTGGTTCAATTTCAAAAGATCAATGAGGAAGAGTATCGAATTGCACGTATTTTATCAACCAATCCCACCGCATTCTTGAGGAAAGATTTGGAACCAGGAAGAATTGTAAAAATGAAATTCAACAAATAAACTTCCAAATATTGTAATTTGTCGATAAATGTGATATTATAATATCAATTGTATTTTGGAAGTAAAATGAAAAAACATTACCTTGCTTTGACGAAAAGCGCTGCGATTGAATGGATTAGGAAAGACAAATATGCTTTTGAAGTTCTGCATAAACGTTTTGGGGACGATAAAGAAGTAGTTTTAGAAGCGGTTAAAAAGTATGGTCTTGCGTTAGGGTATGCAAGCAAGCGTTTGAGAGATGATCCGGAAGTTGTTTTGGCGGCAATTTCCGAAAATGCATACGCCCTTAAGCATGCGACTGAAGGTCTACGGGCTGATCAAAAGATAGTCTGCTTTGCTGTAAGCCGTGAAGGATGCACATTGGAATATGCAAGCGATGATCTGAAGAACGACCAAGATGTGGTAAAGATAGCCGTACAGCAGGAAGGGGCAGCCTTGGGTCATGCAAGTCAGGAGCTAAAGAAAAATGTAGATATCGTTAGAACAGCGGTGCGACAAAATGGACTGGCGCTTCAATATGCAAATTCTAAGCTACAGGGTGATGAAGGGATTGTATTAGAGGCAGTGAGCCAAAATGGTTTTGCTTTTAAATATGCAGACTTTACTTTGCAAGATGACGAGGAATTTGTTCTTTTTGCGATGGAGCGGGATATGTATGCAGTTTATTATGCTAGTGAGCGGCTGAAAAAAGACAACTATTTTATTCAATACGCGGAGCTGAGGTTAGAAGAATTGGCGACTAAAAGGGACATTCCTGCTAAAAATTTGATCGGACAGTTTCATGACATCCTCTCGGAGAACAATGAAGCGTTTGAAGAGGTTGAGTTATAAATTTGACTCAAAATGTGTACAGACGGGATGAGATATGATATCATCGCCAAAAAGATAAGTTTTTAGGAGGTTCTGTGAGGTGATAAGAAAAAAGCAAGCAATTCAGCTTGTGAGAAAAAATGGTTTTGCTATCTACAACGAGTGTAGACGTTTCAAAAATAATTCCGAGGTTATGATGGCTGTGGTGCAATCCAGGGACTGGTATGCTTATAAACATGCGGGATGGTTTATAAAACGAAATCGGAGATTTTCGCTACAGGCAGTGGGTATACATGGAAAGTTACTCGAATACATCTCTGGAAAGCTACAAAATGACAGGGGGATTGTGGAAGAGGCAGTGAGACAAAATGGTGGTGCGCTTGTATTTGCTAGTAAAAGGTTGAGGGATGATAAAGAGATTGCTTTGCTTGCTTTAGAAAAAGACTCCTATTTTATGGATTGTATTAGTAAGCGATTAAAAGATGATGATGATATCATGTTAAAAGCATTTAAACATGGTCATGGTTTACAACATGCCAGCGGAAGAATAAAGGACATGGAGTGTATGGTTCTTGATGCAGTGAGGGTAAGGGGATGTGAATTAGAATATGCGAGTCAAAGACAGAAAAGAAACCGAGCGGTTGCAATTGAGGCATTGATACAAGATAAGGACGCCATTCACCATGTTGATCCGATCTTAAAGGAAGATGGAGATTTGGGAACAGACGTATATGATGAAATGAGAAGAAGAGAAGCCATGCAAAGGATGCAAAAGAGTTTTGAAGAGGGAGAGATTTGCTTTGATGATATAGCGGCATATTGGGAGGTTCTATCAGAATTTTCGCCCGAAGAACCTTCCCGTCCAGATACCTCTGAGATATTGGTTGGATAGGTCAAAAAGATATATTTAATGTATATCTTTTTTCTTTTGCCCGAGTAAGACGTATTTTTCAATAGCAAAATTTAAAATCACCATTCCAAGTAGTATGATAAGGATAGGGGTATCTGTAAGTGCATATAGTAAAAAAGAAAAAATAAAGATTAAGCATGTTGTGATTCCAGTAATGGCCACTTTCCAGAAGTCCAGTAAAAAGTCTATAATAAAAGCGCACACACAAACGCTTATACCGGTGAGAGCGATTTTGATGGTTCCTATGTCAGAGATGTTTTTATAAAGCATCGTAAATAAGAGAATGGATGCAGTGGGTACAACGCTAATACCAATGGAAGCGGCAGCACCTCCAAGCCATCCGGCTCTTTGGTTACCAATAAAAGCAATGATGTTGACGGTGTAGGCTCCGGGTGCGCATCTTGCAATTGATATGATGTCTAGTAGCTGCACGTCTGTTATCCATTTTCGTTTTTCAATAAACTCTTTTCGTAAGATTGGAATCACCGTCATGCTATTTCCAAACATTTGAGCGCCGATAGAAGCGGAGATCCAAAATAGTTTGAATGCTTCAGATCGTATTCTTTTCTTTTCGATTTCTTCCATGTTTTCCTCCAACTATTTACTAGGTTAATCCGAATACAATTGCGATTGCTCCGCTGATCAGAAAATAGATGATAGGATGCCACTTTATTTTTCGCATTGCTATAATCAACACCACTCCCAATGAAATGGCTTTCCAGTTCAAAATGTTTATCAAGTCAACATTTATAGCTGTATCATTTTCTAATTTTAAAAACGCCGATTTAAAAATAACCAGCGCCCCCCCTGTCGTTAGAGCAAGCGCAACAGGGCGAATTCCTCTTAAGGTGATTAGGACATTTCCATTCTCTTTAAATCTGTGAAAGATCTTATATATAAAAAATACAATTAACATTTGGGGCAAAATTAAAGCCAGCGTACTTAACACTGCGCCATAGACCCCTTTGACAATGTATCCAACATAGGTAGCCATGTTTACGGCGATTGGCCCGGGCGTTATTTCCGAAATAGCAATCATTTCAATAATCTGGCTCTCAGTGATCCATCCCGTTGTACTTGCCATTTTTTGTATAAAAGGAATTACGACGAGCCCGCCACCGAAAGAAAGGCAACCAATGTGGATAAATTCTTTTATTAAATGCAAAAGTACCATTGTTCTCTCCAGTATTTGGTTGAAATATAATCCTATTGTTAGTTTTGCTCATTTTTTATAAAAAATGTAAAGAGGTGGGAATACAAACAAGTATTTTTTTCATATTGTTGAGAGTTTGAAAATAATATGTTACAATAGGAAAAGTTTGGAGGATAAAATGACTTCATTGCTTCAAAATGATCAACTCACCGTTCTAGTGGATTCACATGGCGCGGAAGTTGTGAGTATGAAAAAGGGAGATACAGAATACGTCTGGTCTGGACAAAAGGAAATATGGGGAAGACATGCACCAATTTTATTTCCGATCATTGGAAAGTTAAAAGAGGGAAGGTATACATATAGAGGAAGAGAGTATGAGCTGTCACAACATGGATTTTTAAGAGATATGGAGTTGAAACTTGTTTATTCAGATTTGGAGAGAGTCACGTACCAGTTAAAAAGCGACGAGTCTACTTTGGCGAAATATCCTTTCCAGTTTGAAGTGCTGATTCAATATGTCTTATCTAGACAGAATCTTTTGGTTTCTTATAAAATATTGAATCGGGATGTAAAGCCTATGTTGTTTTCAATCGGAGCACATCCAGGGTTCAATTGTCCTATCGATTCTGGCCTTTTATTTACGGATTACTATCTGGAGTTCGAGAAGGAAGAGGAGCTTATTTCAAGAAGACTAATTGGTGGTCTAGTGGGAAGCGAGTATGAATATATTACAACAGGTAAGAGATTAAAACTTTCAAGAGCATTATTCGAAAAAGACGCCCTGATTTTTGAAAATCTCACTTCCTCTCATGTTACGCTACAATCAGACCAGAGCAATCGAAAGGTGAAAATCAGTCTATCTGATTTTGAACGACTTGGTATATGGACTAAGGAGGGATCACCTTTTTTATGTATCGAGCCTTGGAATGGTATTGCGGATGCAGTGCATTCTACAGGGATGCTAGATCAAAAAGAGGGTATCATAAGTCTAGAACAGGACGGAGAAAAAGAATATCAATATCAAATTGAGATAGAGTAAGGAGCGGGTATGGAATTATTAAAAGCAGTTTTTTTGGGGATCATACAAGGGGTTACAGAGTTTTTACCTATTAGCAGCTCGGGGCATCTTTTAATTTTTGAGAAGTTGCTAAATTTTAGAACGGAGGATTACGGAATCACTTTTGAAATCCTATTACATGTTGGAACATTGATTTCAATTTTTATCGTTTACTATAAGGACCTGATCAATCTTATTAAAGAGGGCATTTTATTTTTGATTGATTGCTGTAAATTAAAACCAGACATCAATAAAAATGAGGATAGAAAGATGGTGGTTTTGATTTTGGTTTCCATGATTCCAACAGGAATTATTGGGTTGCTGTTAGAAGGAACGATCAAAACCTATTTAACCAATGTGAAGATAGTTGGTATTTTTCTAATGATTACATCCGCATTACTATTTCTTTCAAGCCGTAAAGAAAAACAATCGGGAGAAGTAAAGGATGCAAAAAAAGCATCTTTATGGGATGGTTTTATCGTTGGAGTAATGCAAGGAGTGGCGGTTTGTCCCGGACTATCAAGATCTGGAACCACTATCAGCACAGGACTAATTCGAAGCTTTCAAAAAGAACTTGCGGTGAAATTTTCTTTCTTTATGTCGATTCCAATTATTTTAGCGGCTTCTCTAAAAGATATCTTATTGGACCAAAATGTAAAGATGATCACAGGGACACATTTTGCGGGAGCAATCGCCGCGACCATTGCCGGCGTGCTTAGTATTAAGTTTTTGATTAAGATGTTGAAGAGTAAACGCTTTGATGTGTTCGCATATTATACATTGATTGTGGGAATGATTGTATTGTTGTTCTTATAATCATTTCCAGGTTTTGCTTGTATGAAACCATGGATTTCTAGAGAAAATAAGGAAGAATATAGTGTTATATTCTTTTTTAGTTTAATTAAAAAAAGATTTGTATTTAAAAATCTATATGTTATATTATGAAAAAGAATGGAGAAAAAAATGGCCTTATATCGAAACTTGCTTACTAAAATAACAATTATTTCTTTACTTGTTGTAATTATTTTTTTGGCGATTTCAGCGAATGTTAATATTTTATATAATAACGCAGAACTTTCAGTGCCTAAATACATTCAGGTTGGTCTTGCGGAATATTATCAAAATAAATCTGAAATCACAATGTTGAATAAAAAGATTAGCGTTGGGTACAATGCAGACAATTTTGTTGGTGAGGTCACTTTTACTTCCGAAGGTGGATTTAAAATTAAAAATAATGTAGGATATAGGCTTTATATTAACACAACATATACAGGCTATTATGACGCGGTGGATGCAATCGCTGGCAATAGCAAACTCATTCCGATGTTAAATAAGATTGGAAACTGGACAATCACCTCCAAAGCATTTTCTTCAGAAGAAGAGGCGTTGGAATATAAGAGTGAAATTATGCAAAACTATGGAACAATTGCCATTTTGCAGACCAATGTCAATCAAATAGTTCTAACTACCGCTTACAATGATGAACTCATTTTAATTTCTGGCATGGACTTTCCGCTTTTTAAATCAATCGAGACAGAGACTACACAAGTCATGAAATTTAACGAAAGGCAATATCGTGGTTATATTAAATTTGTTCGAAAGACAAATATCACAGCAATCAATGTGGTGGAATTTGACCAATACCTTTATGCGGTTGTGGGTTCGGAAATGATATCGACTTGGTCAAATGAAGCTTTAAAGGCACAAGCGGTGGCTTCTAGAAACTTTGTTTTAAAAAGGATCGAAGGAAAGAAGTATACAGATTATGATATTGTAGATACCACCGCAGATCAAGTTTATAAAGGATTTAAAGCGGAGTATCCTAGTACCATCCGGGCAGTGACAGAGACTGCTAGGGAATTTTTGTTTTACAATAGTTCGCTGGTAGACACCTTTTATTACTCCACAAGCGGTGGGGTAACGGAAGAACCGCAGAACGTTTGGGGCAGCGTTTCGATTCCCTATTTAAAAAGTAAAAAAGATGTATATGAAAAAGCAAATGCGCACTATAATTGGGAGGTGATTTTCTCGGCTTCAGATATCGAAACCGCTCTGGCTAAGACAGGGGAAAGCGTGGGAAGTGTCACCTCAATCACGACCGAAAAAGGGGTTCCTTCTGGACGGGTACTCAGCCTAATTATAAAGGGAACAAAAGGGACAAAGACGATTACAAAAGAGGCCATTCGAACTTTTTTCGGTAACGTGCCAGGTCAAGTCGCACTTAAGAGTAGAAACTTTGAGTTAATCGCTCCAAATGGTACGACTGAAACCACTACTCAAATATCCATCTTGCCATCTACAGGTACGATTTCAAAAACAAATCTCCAGGACACAAGATTGATTCAGAACGGTTTGGTCGTAAAAAATGCTAATGCGTTTGGGGTGGATGAGTCGATATATATATTAGGGAGAGAAGGCAGTGTTGCAAAGAAAGTCATTACTCAAACAGAAACAAAGTCTGCGAATGGAAATTATGTGATTCATGGGAGCGGTTATGGACACGGCGTTGGAATGAGTCAATATGGTGCAAAAGATATGGCTGAAGCGGGTTTTGATTACAAACAAATTTTGACTTTTTATTACACAGGCGTAGAAGTTATTAAAAAATAGGACAAAAAAAGATATTTTTTTAAAAAGTATTGCCAGAATAAAATTAATGGGTATAATAAGGGAAAGTTGGAGGGGAAACATGTTACAAAAAGGTTTATCAGAGCTGAATGTACTTGAAAAATCATTGAATGCATATTGGAAACGAAATGAAACGATTTCAAACAATATTGCCAATGTGGACACTCCGGGTTATAAAAGGAAAGATGTAAAATTTGAAGAAGCGCTGGCGAAGGCAGTTAAAAAAACAGAAGATGCTAGCCATTCAGATACTCGAACGGAGGTTGATAAAAAACAAGAAGCTTCCTCTGGATCGAGAAGTGTGGATCGTGTTGAACCAGAAGTGTACACGCAGAATGAGGGGTATTCTTATCGGTTAGACGGAAACAATGTGGACATTGATAATGAGATGGCGGAACTTGCCAAAAACTCAATTCGATATAATGTGATTATGAGTCAAATCAATAGTAAATTTCAAGCATTTAAAACAGTAATGAAGGGGTGATTGGGATGTCATTTTTTACGGCTATGAATACAAGCGCATCTGGACTATCTATGCAAAGACTTAGAATGGATGTAATTTCACAAAATATAGCGAATGCAACAACAACCAAGACAGCAGAGGGAACACCTTATCGAAGGAAAACCATTACGGTGGCTGAAAAGCAAGCCGGATCGGGTTCCAAGTTTTCGAAAATTTTAAAGGATAAAATTAAAAATGGAAAGGCTGCAGGGGAAGGCGTGAATGTAACAGAGATTGTAGAGGATCAAGCCCCTTTTAAAAAGGTGTATGATCCAGGGAATCCAGAAGCAGATGAAGAAGGATATGTTGAAATGCCAAATGTAAATGTCATTGAAGAAATGGTCAACATGATTTCTGCCAGTCGATCTTATGAAGCCAACGTCACAGCGATAAACGCAAGCAAAGCCATGGCGCAAAAAGCACTTGAAATTGGTCGTTAGGAGGGTTTAGAAAATGATCAATCAGATTTCTGGTATTTCGAATCTTTATAGCACAAAAGCCACAGAGCTTTTAAAAACAAAAGCCGCAGACGAGACAACGACAGGTACGACGGACCTATTTAAGATGTTTTTGGATAGTGCCAAAGAAATGGTCCAAAATACGGATGCACTGCAAAAGGATGCGGATAAGGCAACCCTTGATTTTATTGTTGGGGATAATGACAACATTCATGAGGTTTTAATTGCACAGGAAAAAGCCCTAATTGCTCTTCAATTCACAACAGAGCTTACGAATAAATCTATCGACGCTTATAAAGAGATTATGAGAATGCAAATTTAGTCACATAGGAGGTGGCACACTTGGAGTTTCTGAATACAATTGCAAAAAATTTAACAACGTATTGGAACCAATTAAATAAAAAGCAAAAAGTGATTCTTGCGGGTGGTGCTGCAGCCATTATTCTTACTGTGGCTATTTTTATTTATTTCTTTACAAAGCCTACATATATTAGTTTGTATAACGAACCACTTGATTATGAAACATCTGGCGCCATTCAGACAGTTCTAACGGCTCAAAATATTAAGTTTAAAGCAACAGATGATGGAAAAAATGTTTTGGTAGATAAGGCTAGTATTGGAAAAGCAAGAATCGCCATTTCAACAGAAAGCCTGCCAACTACTAAATATACATGGAAAGAGGCTCTGAATAAAAATACATTGGGACTTACAGAGGCAGAAAAAAACATTAATTTTAAGTATGCAAAAGAACAGGAACTTGCAACAGCCATTGAAAATATTAATGGCGTAAAAAGTGCGGTTGTAAATCTGACTTTGCCATCGAGCGACCCGTTTCTAATCAAAAGTAAGCAGGTAGCACAGGCAGGCGTCCAGCTCGGTCTAAATAAAGAATTAAACGCCAAACAGATTGCGGGGATTGCGAACTTTGTTTTGGCTTCGGTGGACAGCTTAACACTTGAAAACATCAGTATTATTGATACAGATGCCAACATCTTGTATCCACAAAATGGAGATATCGGCATGTCTGTAGAAGGTTTCCTCAGTTCGGAATATGATAAGATCCAAAAAGAAAAGGAAGAGGAATTAGCAAAAAAGGTGGTACAGCTTTTATCGCCTAGCTTTGATGATATACGTGTAACAGTTAATCTCAAAATCAATTTTGATAAATATAAAGAAACCAAAGAGATGGTTTCCTCACCGTTTGAAAATGGAAAAAGTGGAATTGTGACAGAGGAACATGTAACCTCAGATACTGGAACCAATCAATCCGCAACCGGAGAACCAGGATATGGTTCAAATGATGAAGACACATCCTATCAGGTAGAAGATGGTACGGGCTCGAGTTATGAAAGTACGACAAGGGATACTTATTATAAGGTGAATACAACTGTGGCAGAACTTGAAAAAAGAATTGGCGAAACCATTTTAGCGGATTCATCGATGTCTGCCATTGTATATAAGAATCAAATTTATGATTATAAGACTTTAAAGAAAAAAGGTAGTTTAAAAGACATTACTTGGGAAGAATATATGCAACAAATTAAAATTGAATCGCTAGCCAACAAGTTTGAGGTTGAAAAAGACCTTGTGGAAGTAATTCAAAATGGTACGGGGATTCAGGAAGTAAAGATCACGGGGTATTACACACCAATCTTTATTGGACCTGAGACATTCAACTATAGTACATTGATCGATCGCGTGATCCCAATACTCATTCTGTTTAGCATTGTGATCGGTGTGGCAATTATTGTTATTAAGAAGGCGAAAGACGTGCATATCGTTGAAACAGAACCAGAGCTTTCTGTGGAAGCGATGTTAAAGTCAACAAGAGAAAAGGAATATGTACCGGTGATCGAAGAAAAATATTCGGAAACAGCGAAGAGATTGAGTGAGTTTATAGATGAAAAACCAGAACTGGTTGCTCAACTATTAAGAAATTGGATTAATGAGGAATAGGAGGCGGTTAGGATGAGAGCTTCTCATGCAGATAAAGGAATTACTCGAGTTGCAATGCTTCTAATAGCAATCGGAAGAGAACAGGCAACCAAAATATTTAAACATTTAAAAGAGGAAGAAGTAGAAAATCTGACCTTGGAAATTGCAAACATTAGTCTTGTCTCACCTGAAGACAAGGAACAAGTGTTAGAAGAATTCTACCAACTTTGTGTTGCGCAGGATTATATCTCTGAAGGGGGTATTAATTATGCCCACGAACTATTAGAGCAAGCCCTTGGTAGTGATAAGGCAGGAGAACTCATTTCCAAACTAACCATGTCGCTTCAAGTAAAACCCTTTGAATTTGCACGGAAAGCGGATGCAACCCAGCTTTTAAACTTTATACAGGATGAGCATCCACAAACCATTGCCCTTATTCTTTCCTATTTGAAGCCATCTCAATCCGCACAACTTTTATCTAGTCTTCCAAAAGAGGTTCAATCGCAGGTGGCAAAAAGAATTGCATTGATGGATCGTACCTCACCAGAAGTGATACGAGAAATTGAAAAGATATTGGAAGGAAAAATCACACTGATGAACCAAGACTTCACCACAGTAGGCGGGGTGGATGCAATTGTTGAGATCTTGAATTCCGTGGATAGAGGAACGGAAAAGAATATTTTGGAAAATCTAGAGGTAGAAGATATTGCCCTAGCAGATGAAATCAGAAATAAAATGTTTATCTTCGAAGATATTATTAAACTTGATAATAGATCTATTCAAAGAGTGCTTAGGGACGTTGAAAATTCTGTTCTTGCGGTTGCACTTAAAGGTTCTAGCGATCAAGTGAAGGAACTTATTTTCAAGAATGTATCTAAACGTCTAGCAGAGATGATACAAGAAGAAATCGACTTCATGGGTCCAGTACGTTTGAAAGATGTAGAAGAAGCACAACAACAAATAGTTGGTGTAATTCGTAAATTAGAAGATGCCAAGGAGATTATCATATCAAGAGGCGGCGGAGGGGATGATGTAGTTGTCTAATATTATCAAATCAAGTAGAGTGTCCTTTAAGGGAAACACACCGCTATTATTAAAAAATGAAGATATAATGCAAGAATCAGAAAGTGAACAAATTTCCGATTCTTCTTTAGATTTAAATGAAGAAAACAAAACAGAACAACTTGAAACCATAGAAGAAAAGATTATAAAAATAAAGGAAGAGCTGGTTCATTTAGAGGAGAAAAAGGCAAGTTTGTCACAAGAAGTCGAAATGGAGAGACAACAAATATTTGACAAGGCGAAAGAAGAAGGGTATAATCTAGGATATGGGACAGGTGTTCAAGAAGCAGCCAGTGAGTACGCACAAAAGAAAAAGGACTTGGAAGCAGAATGGGCTAAAAAACTGGATGAGTTGCAGAAACAATGGCTAGAAATATTAAAGCAGGGCAAGGAGGCGGTTAAAGACACGGTTATCCAAATCCTAAGATACCTCTTTTTAGAGGATGCAATAATCCATACAAAATTGATCGAGGTACTTGCATTAAAAGGACTTTCTGAGATTACGGAGGAAAAGAAAATTAAGGTCATGCTTTCAGAAGGTGATTATGAAAAGATTGATAAAATGAAACTTGGGATCGCTCTTGAGAATGGAAAGGAGCTCACCGTCGTTTCGGATAGAGGTTTAAAAGAAGGAGACTGTGTGATTGAGACAGAACTTGGATATGTAGACTGTGGGATTGATGAATGTCTTAAGGTGATGGATCTTTTTATAGATAAACATACTGATATTTAAATGGAGTGGATGCATAGATGGATGATAAAAATAATGGAAAAATCATAGAATTTAAACCTAAGAATGCAAAAGAACCCGTAAAGAAAGAAATAAAAACTCCCAAAGAAGTTCCTTTTACCTTTAAAAATAACCTTGTTCTGATTGCGTTTTATACACTTCTTTTTATTATTATTCTAATTCTCACTGTAAGCTTACCTTTTTTTAGTATCAATGATCTGAGTATAACAGGAATTACATATATTGGTAAAGAAGAAGTTGAAAAAAAAATATGCTATGATCAGAATCGAAACTTTTTTGTTCTCTATTTTTCCAATATTGAAAAAAAACTACTGGATGATAGTAGAATTAAAACGGTGGAGACCAAGTTTAGCTTTCCAAACAGTTTAATGATTAAGGTGAGGGAAAGAAAATTGGCAGGCTACATTGTTTATATGAACGAGTATGTATATATCGATTCGGACGGAATTATTACTGAAATTTCTTCAGCAAAGAAAGAAAATGTTCCACTTATTAAAGGATTAAAATTCACCTATTTTAAGGCAGGAACAAAACTCGAGGTGAAAAATCCAGAGAGCCTATCCGTTATTATTGAATTGACTAACATTTTAAATAAATATAATCTTGTGCCCAGAATTGCTTCTATAGATGTCGAAATTGTGGAGGATATTCATATTTATATAAGGGATATTGATATTATATTAGGAAGCATTCAAAATAGTGATTTAAAAATTAGACAAGCCATTGAAATCTTGAAGGAAATCGAAGACCGAAAAGGATATTTGGACGTATCGATTACCAATGGAAAAGCAATCTTTAAACCGCTTACATAAAATATTTTTACAAATTTTACAAAATGACTTGAATTATTTCCAGATTAGTAGTATGATATAGACAAAATTGAATAAGTGCAAATGGCAAAAAAAGGGGGATATAAAAGTGTTTGAATTAGATTCAAAAAATACAAGAATTGCCAACTTAATGGTTGTAGGTTGTGGTGGATGTGGTAACAATGCTCTTAATAGAATGATTTTGAGTGGGATGCAAGGTGTTACTTTCATTGCATTAAACACAGACAGTCAAGCCTTAGCAACTTCGAAAGCAAATAAAATTGTTCAAATCGGAGAAAAGATTACAAGAGGACTTGGAGCAGGAGCTGATCCAGAAATTGGTAAGCAGGCTGCACTTGAAAGCAAGGAAGACATTTCCAAAGCAATTGAAGGTGCAGATATGGTATTCGTTACAGCTGGAATGGGTGGCGGAACTGGGACAGGCTCTGCATCTATTGTGGCAGGAACAGCTAGAGAACTTGGAATCTTGACGGTGGGAGTTGTAACCAAACCTTTTGCATTTGAAGGAAAGAAAAGAATGCAAAATGCAGAAGTTGGAATAGAAGAACTAAAGAAAAATGTGGACACATTACTTGTGATTCCAAATGATAAACTATTACAAATTATCGATAAGAAAACATCAATGCAAGAAGCCTTTAAAATGGCAGATGAAGTGTTAAGACAAGGAGTTCAGGGGATCTCAGATTTGATTTACCATCCAGGTGTAATCAACTTAGACTTTGCGGACGTGAGAACCATTATGAAGGATAAAGGAATTGCCCATATGGGTGTTGGAATTGCAACAGGTGAAAACAAAACGGAAAAAGCAGCTAAGATGGCGATTCATAGTCCACTGCTTGATACCACAATTGATGGTGCAACAGGTGTTCTAATCAATATAACAGGAGGGCCTGATCTTGGACTTCTTGAAGCCAATGAAGCGGCTGAGCTTATCAGGGCATCGGTTCATCCTGATGCGGAAATTATTTTTGGTACAGCAATCAATGATAACTTATCAGATGAAGTGATTGTGACAGTGATTGCTACAGGATTTGGTAAGTCGGAAATTAATACACCATTTATTAAACCAGAGAACTTCAAAAACATTAGCTTGGTACTGGAAGAAGAACGAAAAAATATTACGACACCGTCTTTTAAGTCGGAAGGGTCACTTAGCCTAGATGAGAAGATGGTGCTTGGGTCAGAAGTAGAAATACCAGTTTTCTTACAAAGAAGAAAAAGATAAAATAAGAAAAGTAATGGATAGGGCTCAGTCCTATTTGTTTTTAGGAGGAGAAATATGAGTGAAGTAATTGTCCCGGGATTCGATTTACAGAAGGGGTCTTTAGGGGAGAACGAAACAAAAGAAGTGGAAGTGATATTTTTAACGGCGGACGGAAGAAGAAGCTGTCTACCAATTGAAAAAGAAAGCCTTCCGTCCGTGTTAAGAGACTTATCAAAATCCTACTCTTTTATCTTGCATGCATTGGACGAAGATAAGATTTGGGAGTTTATGAGTTATCCAAAAAAATTTCCGGTATCCTCTTCGGGTCAATTTTTATTTGAACGATTTTATAATCCTTGTGCCTGTTTTGTTAAGGCAGAAGAAGGGTCTATTTTTGGTAATCTAGGGAGAGAAAAAATTGGTGCTGAAAACAGTATATTTAAAGAGCTTTTATTGAATTTGGGAAAAGATGGATATGCATTTTCTCATCTTTTGTTAGAACTTCCTGAAGAGGAGATTGTCGAAGAATTTTTAGCATTTCAGAGAGGGCTTCTTTTAGAGGAAAGTGAGCAAGAGGGCTAAAAAAGTCATATCGTATAA
>JAVBPT010000044.1:0-4680 GCA_031549455.1 Eubacteriales bacterium | reverse complement strand
ACAAACACGTGTGAGAGAAATACAGGCTAAACGTGGTACAATCTATGACCGAAATGGTGTCGTACTCGCTACCGATCGAAAGATCTACAAGGTTTACTCTGTCAATCTACTGGTGACTCAAAAAGAGGAAATTGCAAGGCTTTTATCGGAGCAGCTTGGGATGGATTATGAGAAGACGGTGGAAAAATTGACTAAACGCCTCGCACTAATTGAGCTGGCCGATAAAGTTGAAAAAGAAGTGGCGGATGAGATCAGAAGTTTTGAATTTACCGGCATTATTATAGACGAATCGTATGAGAGAGAATACCCGAATAAAAATTTGGCCTCCCATATTCTTGGATTTTGCGGGGGTGATAATCAAGGCATCGTTGGATTTGAAGCCAAATATAATCATGAGTTGATGGGTACAAATGGTCGAATTTATCGTTTCACAGATGCAAAAGGGAATAAAATCAATGATATTGGTGAGAAAAAAATAGAAAGTGTATCGGGCAATAGCATTGTAACCACAATTGATAGTTATGTTCAGTCTTTTGCAGAGCAGCTTCTGGATAAAGCGCTTTTAAATACTCATGCAAAACAGGCCTCGCTTATTGTCATGAATCCACAAAATGGAGAGATCTATGCGCTGGCGAACAAACCGGACTTTGATCTAAACAAACCGTTTGAGATCAACAATGCAGACTTAGGAGCCATCTGGAATAGTTTTAGCTCAAAAGAGCAGATGGATTACTTAAATAGGATGTGGAGGAACTTTGCGATTAATGATACCTACGAGCCGGGTTCTATTTTTAAAGTCATCACCTCTGCTATTGCTTATGAAAATAAAAAATTCACATTGAATGATACTTTTCATTGTAGCGGATATTCTATTGTAGAGGATCGAAAGATCCGATGTTGGTATTTTCCGAGGTCCCATGGTACTTTGAATTTTATGGGAGGAATTCAGAATTCATGTAATCCTGTTTTTATGGAGCTGGGCAGAAGAATTGGTGTGGATACATTCTATGAATATGTAGGCAGACTCGGTCTTACGAAAAAAACTGGTATCGATCTCCCTGGAGAAGGGAGTGGACTTTTCTTAAATAAAAAGAGAGTCGGTCCGGTGGAGCTCGCAGTCATGTCCTTCGGGCAATCTTTTCAAATTACGCCAATTGAATTTCTAAGAGCGCTTAGCATTGTGGTGAATGGGGGCACAGAAGTGACTCCTCATGTGGCAAAAAGAATCTTTAATGGGGATGGGACTTTAAAAGAAGAGGTGGATGGTGCAAGTGATGACCGGATTCTTTCTAAAGAGACTTCTGACCTAATGCGTACTGCGCTTCAAAATGTTGTGGAGCTTGGAACTGGAAAATCGGTTCAGATTCCTGGCTATAGCATTGGAGGTAAAACAGCAACTTCTGAAAAACTGCCTAGGAGAAGTGGAAAATATATTTCTTCATTTATGGGGGTTGCGCCAATTGATCACCCGAAGTTAATTGCAATTATCCTGATTGATGAACCGCAGGGCGCCTATTATGGTGGCGTAATTGCAGCTCCGGTGATTAAGGAAC
Source organism: Eubacteriales bacterium (assembly GCA_031549455.1). Taxonomy (GTDB): domain Bacteria; phylum Bacillota; class Clostridia; order Lachnospirales; family JAKSVV01; genus JAVBPT01. The sequence continues at coordinate 3,127 of JAVBPT010000044.1, read as the reverse complement.
TGTTTGAAAATATTTTGAATTATTTGGAAGTTCCGATCACAAATGAACAGAAAAAGGGATATCTGATGCCAAACCTTTCGGGAACAAGTAAAGAAGAGGCGATAAAGACATTAAGTAAGATAAGTAAGAACGTTGAATTTTTTGGTGTAGGGAATCAGGTGATCACTCAGCTACCAGGTGAAGGTGAAATGATAGATTATAATTCAAAAATAATACTTTATACGGATTGACTTTTAAATATTATGCTCTAAAATAGGGAGGGAGGATTTGAAAAGATGAAGCTAAAAGAGCTGCTTGCCGGAATTTCTTATGAGGTTTTAGGCAAAAATAAGATAAATGATGAGCTGGAGATCGACTGTGTGGAATATGATACTAGAAGATTATCTGGTCACTCAGTCTATGTTCCACTTATAATGGGAAAAATAGATGGTCATGATTACATCGCTCAGGCAATTGAAAAAAAAGCAGAGCTTATATTTGTCTCAAAAGATACAGTTGAGTTGAGCGAAGACAGTGTATTTTTGAAAGTTTTGGATACAAATAAGACATTGAGTCAGCTTGCCATGAATTTTTATCATCATCCGACGAATGCCCTAAAACTCATCGGTGTAACGGGGACAAATGGAAAGACTACAACCACCTTTTTGATTGAGAGGTGTCTAAAATACTTCAAAAAGAATACAGGTTTAATTGGAACCGTTGAAACACATATAAAGGAGGAGAGTTTTCCTTCTTCTAACACCACGCCATTTGCAACAGACTTACAACGAATTCTTTCAAAGATGGTGGAGGCGGGAGTGGAGTATGTTCCTATAGAAGTCTCTTCTCATGCGCTCACACTGGAACGAGTATGTGGCTGTGAATTCGAAATAGGCGTATTTACCAATTTAACGCAGGATCACATGGATTTTCATAAAACCTTCGAAGAGTACAGGGATGCAAAGCTAAAGCTCCTTTTGAGTTCGAAAAATGCCATTGTCAACAGTGATACAGAGGTATCTTCCTATTATATAGAAGAGTTAAAGAAAAAAACCCATATTGATATCTTTACATATGGAATTCATCATGAGGCAGATGTCCTGGCAAAGAATATTTCGATTGATATTACAGGTTCAAAGTTTGATGTGGTTTATAAGGAAGAGGTGGAACGGTTTGAGGTGGTGACACCAGGGGAATTCAGTGTCTATAATACGCTTTCTACCATTTCCACACTGATTGTCCTAGGTTATACTTTAGGGGAGATAAGGGAGGCACTTTCCAGTCAAAAAGGTGTCTCGGGAAGGTTTGAGACCTTTGTGAGTAAGAATGGTTTTTGTGTTGTGGTGGATTATGCACATACGCCGGATGGACTTCTAAATGTGTTGAAGACGGCAAATGAGTTTGCAAAAGGCAGAGTGATTACCGTATTTGGTTGCGGCGGGGATCGAGATAGGAGTAAAAGACCAAAGATGGGGAGGATTGCAGGAGAATATTCAAACATAGTTGTTCTGACCTCTGACAATCCAAGAACAGAGGATCCGGAATTGATTATGGATGAAATAGAGGTTGGATTAAAGGAGACAAATGTTGAGTATATACGAATTGAAAATCGATATGAGGCAATAAAGTATGCAATGCAGCATGCCAAGAAGGATGACGTGGTGATGGTTGCAGGAAAAGGACATGAGGATTACCAGATCCTAAATACGGGAAAGATTCATTTTAGTGATATAGAAAATGTGAAAAAATTGATAGAGTAAGAGACGGAGGAAATATGTATCAACCTTTAATAAGAAACTGCATTTACGCAGTATTGCTAGCTTTTGGCTTCAACGTTATTCTGAGTCCTTTTATTATTCCGATTCTTAGAAAGATAAAGTTAGGGCAGTATATTCGTGGGGATGGCCCGCAAAGCCATCTGAAGAAGGAAGGAACCCCGACGATGGGAGGAATACTCATCCTATGTAGCTTTATCTTCGCTGGATTGTTTTTTATAGAGCATAATCCGGATGTCATTGCCATTTTGGCCACAACACTCGGATTCGGTTTAATTGGTTTCTTAGATGACTATTTAAAGGTTGTATTAAAGCGATCACTTGGGCTTCGTGCTTATCAGAAGATTTTTTTGCAATTGGCCGTTACAATCTTATTTATTCTATATCTTGTAAAGATAAAAGGGGTTGATACGGATATTGTGGTACCATTCTTTAGGGATGTATCATTCTATCTAAACGGATTCTATATCCCATTTTGCATTTTCGTTATGATTGGTGCGGTGAACAGTGTCAACCTAACAGATGGACTGGATGGTCTTGCAGCAGGGGTTACCATTCTGGTATCCACCTTCTTCGCAACGGTTTCTTTGTCTATGTTTCCGGAAATATCACCGATTATTTGTACCATCATAGGGAGCTTGCTTGGGTTCATGTTGTTTAATGCCTTTCCGGCCAAGATTTTTATGGGGGATACAGGCTCGCTTGCACTGGGTGGCTTTTTAGCGGCTCTATCTATCATTATGAAACTTCCACTTTTTCTTGCAATTGTTGGTATCATATATGTGGCAGAGAGTATGTCGGATATTTTGCAAGTGACATTTTATAAGTTATTCAAAAAAAGAATATTTAAAATGGCCCCTATTCATCATCACTTTGAGATTTTGGGCTGGAAGGAAACAAAAGTTGTTGCGGTTTTCTTTATTATCACTGCAATCGCGTGTTTGATTGGATTTTTAGGAATATAGGAGTGCATATGGAAGAAGCGAAAATTAAAAAAGGAAAAATAGATGGTGTTTTATTTTTTGTTCTGCTTACGCTGGTAGCGATTGGTCTTATTATGATCTTAAGCTCCAGTTATTATAGAGGAGTAGAGCGATTTAGCGACGGATACTATTTCTTTAAACGCCAACTTGCCTGGGCAGCAATTGGGATCGTTGTAATGTTTATTATGATTATGATTCGATTGAATTTTTTAAAAAAGTTTATTCGAATTGGGTATCTTTTCAGCATTGGTTTCTTGATCGTGGTGTTTGTAATTGCGACTGTAATTAAAGGGGCAAAGAGATGGATTGGATTAGGTGTCTTGAACTTTCAGCCTTCTGAGTTTGCAAAAATTGCAATGATTTTAATGCTTGCGATGTCTCTGGCCAAAA
>JAVBPT010000055.1:0-22349 GCA_031549455.1 Eubacteriales bacterium | reverse complement strand
GCTAAACATGAAATACATTATAACAAAAATCTCAAAAATGTCAAGCATAAATTTTTGGAAGTCTAGGAAATATCATGAAAATACGAGGTTATGTAAATTTCACACAAAAAGATTAAAAAATCACTTTACTTCTAAAAAAGTTTTTGCTAGAATGAAATTGTTAAGAAAATATTAAGAATATTAAATAAGTTTGTAATACTAGCATATAATAGTATTAGAAAATATTAGGAGAGTGAAGAACAGTTATGTTAAACAATAACCCCAATAAATTCAAGGTAAAATCAATACATGATATAAAAAAGGAAAACAAGAGGCTTAAAAAGGTAAAAAGTTTACACGCCAAGCAAAAGTGGGTTTTGACGGTAATGCTATTATTTTTATCTGTTGCAATGATTTCATTCACCAACATGCAAAAGAAATATTATGTCGTCTCGGTGAACAATGTTTCGGTGGGTGTCATTGAAAAGAATGAGGACCTAAAGCGCATTGTAGACAGGCTAAAGAAGAAGATAGCAGAGGAAAACAATCTGGAAGAAATTGATTTTAATGAACAGTTGCAAACCACTACGGTGAAAAGAAGCAAAGCAGAACTTACCAAAGAAAGCGAGATGCTCAAAAAGTTAGAAGAAGAATTATCTTATAAGATCAAGGCTTATAATATTAGCGTAAATGGAATTGAAAGAATTATCTTAGAAAATAAAGACCAGATCAATGAGGTCTTAAATATAGTAAAAGGCAAGTATGATGATAGCAAAACCACACTAGGGTTCATAGAAGATGAGAACTTACTAAAGCAACACTTTGCCGGAGATGTGAAAATCGATAGCCGATTTGTTGATAAAAAAGATATTATGAACATAACCGATGCGGTTACCAAAGCGGAAAGCATTGAAGAGGTCGAACAATATGTGGTTTTAGATGGGGATACACTATCCAAGATTGCACTTAAATTTAGTATCTCAGTAGATGACATCGTGATGGCAAACAAAAACTTTACACAGAACACAATTCTTAAGGTAGGGGACAAGATCAATCTGATCTTGCCTAGGCCGATTCTTTCGGTGATTCATTCCAGACAAGAGTCCTACACCAGTATCTTGGAAAGACCGATCGAGAAAAGGCTCAATACATCCAAATATGAGGATTATGTAAAGGTATTGGAAGAGGGGAGAGATGGAAAGAAAGAAGTGCTTCTGAAAGTAAATATGATTAATGATGTGGACGTTAGTAAAGAAGTAATAAATGAGAATGTAATAGAAGAGGCGATTGCAAAAGTAATGGAAGTGGGCACACTAAAGTTACCAGCAAAGCCAATGACGGGCTTATTCTTAATGCCAACCAGGGGAACCTACACCTCTCCATTCGGGGAGATAAGGGGAAGCGCGGTGCATAAGGGACTAGACATTGCAAACGAAGAGGGGACACCGGTATATGCTTCTTATATGGGTACGGTTATCTCAGCGGGCATAAAGGGAGGCTACGGCTACTGCGTTGAAATCCAACATAGTAGTGGCTATGAAACGCTTTATGGTCACCTTAACTCGATTGCTGTAAAAGTAGGCGATAAGTTAAACAAAGGGGATCTAGTCGGTAGAATGGGAAACACAGGGGATAGTACAGGAAACCATCTTCACTTTGAAATCAAGAAAGATGGCGTACACTTAAACCCAAGCAACTTTGTTAAGTAGTCTTTTTGAAAGAAAATGAGTAGAGTAGAGATACTTTACTATTTTTGATATTGTAAAAATAAAAAAATATGTTAGGATACATAATGAAAGGATTCAGTATGTTAATAAATAAGATCAAAGTTGGTGCAATTGAAACAAACTGTTATATTCTATCCAATGATCAACATGAAGCGGCGATTATCGATCCAGGAGATGAGATTAAAAGCATCTTACCTCTCCTAGATCAATTGGATTTGAAGTATATTCTAATCACACATGGACATTATGACCATGTATTGGCTGTGAATGATTTGCTTAGCCTGTATAAAGATGTGCAGATTGTGTCTCACAAAAATGGACTGGAGGTCCTGAGCACACCACTCCTCAATCTGGCGCAAACCTTTACGGGGAAAGATATCGATATTAAACCCAATCTGCTTCTGGAGGACGATGAGAAAATCCAATTAGGAGATGTAGAGATTAGACTGATTTACATAGGGGGACACTCCATTGACTGCGCGTGTTACTATATAGAGAAGGAAAACACCATTTTTACCGGAGATACGCTATTTAAAGGAACGATTGGGCGGACAGACTTAGAAAAGGCAAGTCTGACGAAATTGAAGGAAAATATAGCCAACAAATTATTCGTGCTTCCAGATGAGACAGTTGTCTATCCGGGTCATGGGACAAGCACCACAATCGGGTATGAAAAAGAGCATAATGATTGTTTTTTATAATAGAAAGGGGTTTGTATGGCAGAAATTTTTTATTCGCTGAGCGCGGTGGTAGAAGTAAGTGGGAACATTATTGTTTTCTTACTTATCATTTGCTTTATATTTATGATGTTTCAAGTTTTTAAGTTTATGTATAATACGATTGAATATGAGTATATCACGCACATGTTATTTGAAAAGATAGATTTGGATACCCTAACCGCGGATATTGAAAAAAGGCTCAGACAAAAGCCGGACAATGAAAAGGTGATTCTGCTATATGTGCACAGAGCACTTTCTTTTGCCTATAAAAAGGATCTGGATACGGCAACCAAGTGGATGAGGGAAACTAGTGTTAAGATGCAGTCGGGAGGCAATGTTTCCCACAAAGTTTCCATTTTTTATGAGCTTGCAATGTGCCGGATTGCGGTTTTAGTGAATGATGTTGAAGAGATGAAAAAAATCATTGATTCAAGGGGAGACTTCTTAAAAAAGATTGAGAAGGACATTGACTATGCTTCCACCGTTAAGTTTATCAATCTGATGTATGCGTACCGAACGGGGAATCTTGAGGAAAGTAAAACGGGCTTTGATGCTTTGTTAAAAGAGAGCATGTTGAGACTGGAACGTCTCATTGTCCTCTTTACACTCGCGGAGATAGAAGAAAAGGAAAAGAACCTAACCGTTGCAATTGAAAAATATAATGCGATTCAGACGCAAAGAAAAATTAAAAGAAGCAAGTTTTATGTTTATAAGGAGATAGAGGAGAGGTTAAAGAGCTTGAAAAATCAAACCGCCACACCGACTCCAACCGATAAAGATGAAGTGGATAAAGTTGAGCTCATCGAAAAAACAGAGAAAGAACTCGAAATGCTTCTTGAAAAAGAAGGTCTTAAAAAGTGACGAATTATAACAATAATATTACAAAAAAGAAGAAAAACTTTATTTTTATTTTTTTTTATGTTATAATGATTAAAAGGCGGAGAATAATATGAAGATAAAAAAATATGTAAAAATACTAACAATACTCTGTATGTTACTTGTTTCAATAACATCTCATGCAAAAGTGATAGATATAAAGTTGATCATGGATGGAAAAACAATTACATATAAACAAGAAGAAATCGTGCTTAAAATAAATGGAGAAGTGACCGAAACGAAGGCAATGCCTCCGATTATTTTGGATGGCAGGACATTGGTTCCGGCAAGAGAGGTATTTGAAAAGCTGGGCGCCACAGTAAACTGGGATGATGAGTTTAAGATGGTGAAGATTGCGCTCAATGATACGGAGGTACGGATTACCATAAATAGTCAGTATGCCTATGTGCTTAAGAACAATAATTTTGAACTAATAAAAACGCATGAATTGGATGTACCCGCAAAGATTATAAACGATAAGACCATGATTCCGGTGCGCTTTGTTTCCGAGGCGTTGAATTATAAAGTGGAATGGGACGATCCAACAAGGACCGTCAATATTGTGGTGCCAAAGCAAGAGGAGACCAAGCCGGTTGGGGAGATCGATATTAAAAAAGAAACGCTGGTTTGGGAAAATAAAGCCAACATCTCCATGGTGAATTCCTATCAAAAATCCATCAAGCCGATGGATTATTCGGATGCCAAGATTACCAATATTAATGCCGAGAAAACCACGCAAGGGATGGTTTATACAATTATAGGAAGCGATAAGATTTCGGATGTCAACCCAAGCGTTTGGGATGACAAGCTGATTATTGATATCAAGAATGCGGTGCTAAGCAACGTTCAGATTTCAAAGACGGCATTAAGCAATGATTGGGTGATGCAAACCAGGACAAGCCAGTTTGAAACCAATCCGAATGCAGTGCGTGTGGTTTTTGACCTTAGAGGGCTTGTAAGCTACAATGTGGAGCTTAGCGAGAACCGAAAAGAGATCAAGGTGACTTTATACAAAAACGATGTCTACAAATTTAGCTTTACAGAGACAAGTGGCGGAAGTACGGCGGTGATTGAATCCATTCTGAAGCCAAATGTGGATTCTTTTAGACTGACCAATCCGGACCGAATTGTTGTGGATGTGAAAAATAGTACAACCGAACTAGGTTATAAGACAGCCACTCTCTCAAATAGTAAATTGATTAGTAATGTTAAAACGAGCCAGTTCGATGAAAATACAACCCGATTTGTTTTTGACACCTCAGAGCAAGCAGATTTTGAAATCAAATATACAGACAATAAAGTCACGGTTGATTTTAAACAATCTGGTTATTCTAATATTGAATACGACAATTATAATAACTACAAGATTAATATTGATAAAAAGGCGGTGGGGACCTTACAGGTAAAAGAGATTGAAATCTTAGAAGATTATCTAAATGGAAACTATGTTGTTACCCTGCCAAAAGATTATACAAGTATCCTTGGAAAGGGAAGGCTCACGGTTTCGGATAGCAGGGTCAATGCCATCAATATTTACTTAGAGTCTGGCAAGACTAAAATCAAGGTGGAGACGAATCAAATCATTGCGATCAAGGCGTATGAGGATGCGTCCAACATCACCCTTGAGATTGTAAGACCGGGGGACAAATATGAATATGTCATTGTAATCGATGCTGGACATGGCGGCACAGATCCAGGAGCGGAAATCAAAACGGAGAACGGAAAGTATCAAGAAAAAGAGTATAATTTAAAGATTGCCAACAAAGTGGCTGAAGAGCTTGCAAAGACGGAGGTCAAAGCATACCTTGCAAGGCCAACCGACGATTATGTGACGAGACCGGATCGAGCTGAAATGGCCAATACCATCGGAGCAAAGTTCTTAATTAGTATTCATAACAACTCCATGCCGGGAAATAACAGCGTAAAAGGAACCGAAACATTATATTATGAAGATGGGAAAACCGTAAATGGTATTAGTAATAAAAAATTGGCCGAAATATTCTTGGAGAACATTGTGAAAAAGGTAGGGACTATCAATAGGGGGGTCAAACAGAGGGATGATTTAGAACTCCTCAAGCTAACCAAGATTCCAATGACACTCATTGAGTGTGCGTATATGACCAATGAAGAGGACATGAATAGTTTAAATACAGCCAGTTTTATTGATACGCTCGCAAAAACGATTGCAAATGCAGTGGTACAGGTTTTTAATAACTATGGATTATAATAAATTTTAATGGAAGGGTTGGTATCAAATTATGTACGGAAGATTGCTGAATACGATTGTTAACATTATCTTTTTGTCCTTCATGGTTCTTCTAGTTTCATTCTACTTTTTGCATGAAGCGGTGAAAGAAAACATTAACACCATTAATTTCAGAACGCTCGACGCCATATCGATCTCTGGCACATTTACAGAGGAACTTTATAACACACTAAAAAGAGAAGTTTATAGATATAGTGCGGGTGCACCTTATCTTTTGACTGTGGTCTATGAAAAAAAGATTGATACTGGTATCTATGAGACTTATTACATAAGGGACGGAATCAATGGCAATAACCTCGCTTATTTTGGAGACTATGATCCGACGGCAGCCGCTGATGGGATTGCACTCGCTGAGCGAATGCGGATTGTGGACCCGGGTATCTATCCCGACCCAATGAGTTCGAGCGTACCCGCTGGAACTATGGTGAACATAGGGATCAATACCATCTCACAGACACCACCGTATGTAAATTATGGTTTGATTTCAACCTCCAGTTCGGGAAAACCTTGGACTTTTCCAATGTATAAGGGAGATAAAATTTCCATTATACTAGAGGGCCAGGAACAGACGCTATATGGAAAATTGATTAATGCCCCATTTATTGGGATGAATAAAAACTTTATTGATGTAAGAATTGTTTCTAGAAGGTCCACCATTGTTGGAAGAGATGCAAAGAACCTGGTAACGGGTTATGAAGTAATTAGAGAAATAAATGCTTCGGGTAGGGATTATCCAATTCTTATTTATTCAGATGATGATACCATGGGTAGGACCTATGTCTTTTCAGAACAATACCCTGAACCGGCACCGGCAAAAACGAGTTTAGACTATATATGGCCGAAGGGATATTACTCGAGGATATGGGAAGACGGCGGCGCACCAGGTGGAATACCAAATAATATTTTGGATAGCGGTGACATTGTTTACTTCTATCATACAGTACAATAGGAGGAAACTATGGAACAAGCAACCTTTGCGATTATTGTGACGAGTATCTTTATCTTTCTGTTTATCTCTGCGTTTTATTTTAAAAATCAGAATGCAACCAGAACAGCGGTAAATGAAAACCTGGCCCTTGCAACACGTGCAATAGAAGATTGCGTTTCAACGCTAGCCACATCAATGGAAGAGCTTGCTCTAGGTTATTATGGAAACACGGAGCCCATCTTTCGGGTACGGATTGATGAAGTAAAGCTTCTACATGAGTTTGACAACGTGCTTTATAAGAATTTTAACAATACCAAAAAGTACAACGATATGCAGCAAAAAATTGTGTGTAGGGTTATCGTCTACCCGGATCGTTTTGTGATCACAGACCAAAAATATAACATTGACCTAAGCACAGGAAAGCCCAAGACGATATACTCTTATTCAGAGGAGTTAAGGGATGAACGGAACCTGTTCTACCCGGCGCAGTTTTTTACCTACACAGCGAAGTTGAATGCTTCTGCTCCGGATCGACTCTTTTACATCAACACCAAAAACAATATTGCAAGTTTGGAAGAGCCGGGGTTTGGAACCGGAAGTGGAAGTAGTGCGAATATTCCTTACTGGAATTTCTCAAGAGCGGCATTGGACAATGGAATTACGCATGAGTTTACAAATCTATATGGGGATCGTTATAATGATCGAGAACCCTCTTCTCCGCTTATTGGGAGCAACCACGGAATGCTAACCACCTTCGACCGAAACCAGGCCATTATTAATCGAGTAGTGGAAGGAATTTGTCAGTTTACTGGGGAAGCAAGCGGAAGAGGGCTGGTTGTAAAAATTCCAAATCCAGCCAATACGTATGAAAAGAATACCCAAGTCACCTCCAAGTCGTTCAACTTCTTTACCGGCATTACTTTTCTTGTGATCTATAGAGAGGAAAGTGCTGTAAAGATCCTGGATCAACTTGTTAACTATAATAACTATAACATCGCAGGTTATACATTAGAACTCAACACATTTGGTGATTATGAAAGATAAAGGTTTCAAATTTCTAGTAAGGAGATGCATATGAGAAGATTCTATATACCCTTTGATATACATTCAGAGGATAAGATCATTGGCGGATACTTGTCCTTACGTCAGCTCGCCTGGCTGGCAGCAGGAATAGGAATGGCGGTGTTTCTCTTTATGATTGACCTGTCCTATTTATCCTATGATGAGTATGGGGCGGCAACGGTCAAAAGCTTTAATCTTGCGATTCGGATTATTATTTCAATCGTCGCAATCGGGTTTGGTATCTTCTTTGCCTTCTTTGAAGTGGCAGAGTTGAAAGCAGACTCTTACGTATTTAAAAAGTTATTGTTTATGAGAAAACGAAAGGTGATTAAGTATACACATAGAAAATAAAAAGGAAGGGAACTGAAATGAGTGATGCAATAGCCAATATATTTATTATATTATCGATTATAGCTGGAGTCATCTTTGCCTATATTCTCATGAAGGATAAGGGCATGATTGGCGGCGGAGGTGGCGGAGGCTATAAAGGAAACGCAAAGAACCAGGATGAGGATAAGCCACAGAGTCTTGTGGACAAAAGTAAGTTACAAGACCTTTTTGACATTGCCAGTATTGGGGATGACAATATTGTTCATATGATTTCCGGAAACGGAATGCGGGTTATTTTTACCATTTCTACCCCGGATATTTATCTTCTAAACGAGGATGAACAACATGCTTTTGAAAACTCACTACTACAGGTGGCGCTTTCTCTAGAGTTTCCAATTCAATTCTTTACAGCCACTAGGAAGATTGAGACCACAAAGCCTTCAGAACGATTAAAAGTGACCATCAATAGTACAGATAGCTTTGTAAGTGATAATCTACGCCAATATGCCAGGATGCTTTCGATGCAGCTCGAAGGAATCGAGCAAAACAGAAAAATCAATGAGATCAAAAATTATTTTATTCTTGGCGTAAACAATATCTTTGATGACAAAAGAGCCAGAAATCAGCTGGAAGCCAGAATTGAAACGGTTGTAAAGGGATTCACACAGTCCAAGATCAAGATTGAGTTACTAGAAAGGGATAAAGTCTTGCAACTACTTTCAGATATATTAAATAAGGGAGACAACATCTCAGTTAAGAATCTACGTGAGAATGATGCATTTGGTATGTACAGTACGGGAAATGTAAATTTAAGAGGAGGGGATCATCGTGGCTAAGATGGAGACACAGGATTTACTTAGTAATTCAATACTAAGCCAAAGAGAAGAACTGGATTCAATACTTCCAGATGTCTTCGAGAACACCAAAGATCATATTTATCTCGGGGCTGGGAAATATGTGAGGGTATGCCTCGTTACCTTATATCCAAACACCATGGAACTTGGGTTTTTAAATGAGTTGTTTCAAATACATGATATCAATGTAAGTGTTTATGTGGATCATATCAAAAACGGAGATGTGATTCGTAAGATTACATCAAAGATTGCCAGCATGAAATCCAATCTGATTCTGGAAGAAAAGAATAAAGGAACAATTAACTATGGACTTCAACAGGCGATTTCAGACCTTGAGTCCATGAGGCAATTAATCGAAACAAATAATGACCGGATGGCCAATCTTCAAATCCTAATCAACATTTGGGGAACCAATCTGGAAGAGTTGAATGAAAAAACAAACTGGTTGCAAGATGTTTGCGCCAGAAAAAGTATGCGAATTCGAACCTGTATCTATGAACAAGATGTTGCGTTTATTACCTCGCTTCCACTCAAGAATATTAAGTATATTGGAAATATGAGAAATGTGACGACCGGGGCGGTGGCCTCTGTGATGCCAATTGGAAATACGGAGATGTCACATGAAGAAGGAATCTTCCTGGGAACAAATCTGTTCACAGGAACGCCCGTGTTTTTTGATAACTTCATTGGACCGCCAATGCTCACAAACCCAATGATGGCTATCTTTGGGATGGCTGGGGCTGGGAAGTCTGTTACGATGAAGACAATGCTTGCAAGAGCAGTGGCCGCAGGTGACTGGGTGATGATTCTGGATCCGGAAAACGAGTATGAAAGACTGGTACGTTTTTTGGGTGGACAATATTTGACCATCAAATCCGGAGAGTTCTCAGGACTAAACCCATTCGAGCTCGATGTAGAAGACGATGGAAAGACACAGACCGTTAACATTTATGGAAAGCTTTCAGAACTAAGGGAGATGATCTCGATGTTCTGTGAAAAGTTTAGAGAAAAACCACTTTATGGTAGGGAAATTACCACGGTGGAAGAAATCATTAAGTCATTGTATGCAAGACGTGGGATTACAAAAGATCCAAACTCATTATACAGGGAAGCGACAGAAGAGATCAATGGTCAATTTTACACCGGGAAGGTGAAAAAGGATATGCCAACACTTAGCGAGTTACAAGAAGAGCTTGCTCAAATCGAATGGACAGCTGAGCTTGCTGAGATTTTAAAGATCTTAACAGAAGGCAGTTCGCTTTCGATGTTTGACGGACAAACGGAAGTGGATATCACCAACAGGTTGATTGGCATTAACTTGAAGAATTTGACGGATGAGTTTATGAAATTTTTTGCAACGGTTAATATTCTGTCTTGGATATGGAGTAAATTTTCAAATTGGAAGTATAAAGACCATAAGAAGAGGGTTGTTGTGGATGAGGGATGGCTTTTTGCAAGGTATCCTCATGCAGCCTCCTTTTTAGAAGAAATCGCAAGAAGAGGTAGAAAGTATCGAATCTCTCTTCTCATCGCCTCCCAAATGATCAATGAATTCTTGGGGAGTGATTCGGGTAGAGCGGTTATCAATCAGTGTGCCACCAAATTTATTATGAAGCAGGATCCAACCGTTTCAAAGCAAGTGACCGAATATTTGCTTCTTTCAGAAAGCTGTAAAGAGATGATGCCAAACTTCACACCAGGACAAGGGATTTTGGTGACAGATTCAGATACGACATTACTACAGATTACACCTTTTGACTTTGAGTGGGACTATATTCGAACTTAAGGAGAGGAATATGAATAAGATTAAGAAAGTAGTAAGTTATCTATTGCTCATCATTCTGTTTATCAACTTATCTTTGGATCTGAGTTTCATTGGCGTACAAGATTTAAGGAACAGTTATGCAGATGGACGGTTTATCTTAAGCGGATATGAGATTTTAGATACTGGCAGGGGAAACCGAATTGTGGAGTCGCTAAGCGATGCACATGAAGCACAAAGTCGTCTTGTAGAGTGGAATAATTCTTCAGGATATGTCTACAATTTTTCTTTCAACCTAGAAGATTGGCAGGTTAGTGGGCGAACTACTGAAGCTGTTTTGAGATGCATTGTGGAAACAGACTTTGATGGAAATATAAAAAACATTGTGACCAATTCCGGGGAGTTTTATGATGTAAGTATAAAACAAGGAGAGTATGTGGATGCTGGTTTTGAACAGAAGCGTCCTTATAATAGAACTTATACAAACTTACCCTCTAATATGAGAGATACTTTGGCCAGTTTTTTCATGACCTGGCTTGGCACAAGAGCTGTCAATAAGAGTGGGGGAAAATGGGTATTTCAAATAACAGACAAAGAGCTTATTTTTGGAGATGATATTACATTTAGTACAAATATAGCTGCAGATGCGGTGGAGAACAACAATTATAATGTACAGGCGATTTTTTGTAGCAGAAACGGGGAGGAATATCAATTCTTGCCTCCAGATGATATTGGAGATGCGGATAAAGCAAAATATGACAGATTAAAAATAGATGATGCGAGCATTATTGAAAGAATAGCCAGCACAATTAGAAGTCGTCAAAGTTTGAGAAAACCAACAGAGATTGGTGGAATTCAGATTAGGCAAGCACTTAACAGCACTTCCAGTTCAAGTGGAACAAATTATGAAATTATCAGTGTGAGAAAAGATGCGGTGGGGGATGTCATTATTACCTTGAAACTCTATGTGAAGGGTGAGACCCATGAATGTGGCATCATCTATAATAAATATCAAGGAGGGGCTACTGCTAACTTTTATGCAACACCAGCGACCTATACATTCCAACAGAGCTATAATGACCAAAATCTTCAGATAAAGTATAAGGTTTTTGGCAGTGTGGCTTACACACCGATTTATGAATATTTAGCAATGACTGAAAACAATGGTAAAACAGAAAATGATATTGTGTTGGCAACCAAAAAAGGCTCAACCTTTACATACCTAGACACCATTCCTTATTCTGCCATTAGAGATTTATTAGAAAGAAACAATATTGAAATGACAACAAAGTCAGATACGACAAAGGTGGATAAAAACGTTATCTGGAACTGGACTTGGGATACAGATACGGGAATTATTACACTGACCAGTCCGACATATGGGGATACGATCCAGTTGGATGGTCGTGCAGAAAATAGTTATGTGATTTTTGCAAACCATTGGGAGTCTTATAATATTGCACTGCCAATTCGTAAAAAACAGAGTGCGGATAGTTCCTTCCTTCCTTCGGCGGATAGCTTTTATCCACCTGATTTGAGCACCGTGAGAAGTCAACCCGGTTTTTCTAAAAAGTATTATGATGGAGGAGACCTCACACCGAATAGTGGACAAGTTTGGGTTGCAATGCTTTATTCTCAAGACAAAAAACACGTGGAAAAAGGGAAATTTAATGACAATACAATTACATCAGGAGATCAGGATTCTGCAGAGCGTGTATGGACCAATCTTTATCCTTTGGATAAAAAGATTGGGAATGAGGATATGGCATTGTTAAGAACAGACGATTTGAAGTTTTATCTACAAATATTTAAATTGGACCATGGCAGCATCATGGACAAGAGTAAAACAACTCCAAGAGGGCAAAAGAGCAAATTTTTCGGCGGAAATGCAGATAACTTATTCAATTGGACAGATGTGCCCAATTCAAACAAGGTAATCCTTGGGGTTGTTGACCTTACCCAGGCATTAAGAGACATTAACGGAATTGACAGAGACACGCTTATTGTCAACACAGCTAACCAGGATTCTGTTACAGGTTCCACCATCAAAGGAGAATTGCTTTTTGAGGGTAGGTTAGAAAAACTGGGAGCCTTTATTAATGATTTCTTGCTTGTTTATGGAAAGTTGGTTTTCTCTTTTGTATTATTTCTTATGCTCGCTTGGACGGCTCTTTGGGCATTTATGAAAAGTCAGGATGCCAAAGAAAGGGTTCTGTTTGCTGAGAAATTAAAGCATATTGTGGTTGGCGTGATTATCTTCGCGGTTTTAACCATTATTGTTTTTGCGCTTCTTCATTTCACCACATCCCAGTTTTCACATATAGGAGATGTGGGGCTTACGGGAGACGAAATTACACCACCCAATATGACAGAGACACACTGGGTGATCAAAATACTGTTGGCCATTCCCAAGTTTATTGTAGACCTATTAATCGCACTGGTTTCATTTTTGATCAATCTATTCTTTGGAACCACTGCAAACCTTGGAATGGTCATTTTTGGAAGCAATACTATGCCAGATGCAACGGGTATTGCCGACTTCATACGATCACCATTTGGCGCAACAGAGTGGGAATATTATATGATGGGCTATAAAGCACTTGCTGCCATAGCGGTCGCTTTGCTTGCCATCGCAATCGGAAAAATGGCGTTTGAGTTTGTTCTTTTCTCCGGAAACTTTGAAAAGATTACGGAATCAAAACAAACGGCTATGCGGATTGCGGTTGCAGTGATCGGGATTGTGCTAGGGCCCTATTTATTCCAGCTGATACTTGGTTTAATCAACTATTTGACCATGCTCATACCACTTGATCTTGAGAGTGTGGATATAGAAGTACAGGCAGTGAATGTGGACCCAATCATGACGATTGTCAATATCACTGCTATTAGTGTGAAACTAAAGATCGTTCTCGCATTTGTGACGAGGAAAATTATGCTGTCGGTTATGCTTCTTGCGACGCCTATTGTGCTAGGAATGTGGGCGATTAGTCCAAAGTTTAGAGGCGTAAAGTTGTGGCTTGGAGAGCTTGTGACCAATGCAGCTACGAAGCTAAGCTATGCGCTTGTATTTATGATTCTGATCATGGTAACAAGCGTAAACTCGAGTGCAATATACAAATTGGTTGCGCTACTAATCGTTATGAAACTTGCAGACTTCTTTAAAGATTCGCTACAGGGTCTATTCGAGCAATGGGGCGGCATCGACGAAACAGCAGTTGCGGGAGAGGCGCTTGGCACCATCAAGTCTACCGGAAAAACGATTACGGGTGCAGCTGGTTCTGCTTTAATGACGGGCGCGAAGCTTGCAGACCCTAAAGGCATTAGTAATAAGGCAAAGTGGGTGAACAATGCGGGGGCTCTAATCTCAGGAAACTATGGAAATTTAAGGACAAAAGGAGATGTGGCCAAGGCGATTGAAACGGATGCGAGAGATGATGTCTCTCAATTCCAATCAGAATACAATACTTCCAGTCATGAGATGGAAAACTTGCTTAGACACAATGACAAGGATGGCAAATATGCAGCACTGAATAGCCAAGTCAGAGATGCAAAAAATCTAGGTGAGTTTAAGGAAATGTATAAAACGGATAAGAATGCAATGGCGGTAATTAACAACGAGTCCAATAGGCAACGATATGAAGATGCCAGAAATAAATATTTGGCGCTTAAGGCGGTTCGAAAAGATCCGGACCATGTGGGGCCGCTTGATCAACATCGAATGAATACCGAAGCCAAAATTCTGGGTGGAAAGAGAAACGGCGAGACGATTGAGGGACGACAAGTAAGTGAGGCCAAAAAGTTGGATGTGAAGAACGGTACGGGGTATTTTGCGGAACGGATGGATGTGCCATTAACCACAGAGGAGTTTGACTTTTCAAGATTAAGTCCACAGGAACAGGCACAGTTGTCGGGCGAAATGATCGATGTACAGAATAATCCGTCAATACCGTTTGTAAGAGAAAGAGAAAGCGCTCTAACGGCTACTTCAAACTCAGAGGGACACTTTGCGAATGCGCAAATAAACTATAATCAAACAAAGGCAAAATATCAGGAAGCAATGAAAGCGGGAGATACGCAAGGAATTGCAAGAAGTGGGGTAGAACTACAAGAGAGCAGATCGCAGCTATTCGATGCAGCAGAGCGACATAGTAACACAGCCTTCGCCAACAGCGGAATTATCGGAGCGAAGATGCCGACAAACGGAGAACACAAAACCGGGGTTCATGCAAAAGAAGACTATAGTTATCCGCTACATCAGTCTGCCAGTCGTGCGTCTAGTGTGATGAGTAATCTATTAGAGGAGGCAAAAGCGTCCGGAGATACGGGTTTATACAATGATAGAAATATAAAAAGAGCAGATATTGCTTCAAGTAGAACCAAAAATATTCAGGATAGGGGAGAGCAAAGAGCGAAGGAAGTTCGGGATATACAAAGCAATATTCCGGGATATCAAAATATAGAGATGCCAAGCTTGATGCCACCAATGAATGAAGCGCCATTGTCAAAAGGCCCTTCAATCCCGACTCCAAATAAACCAGGCGGTGGCTCTACTATCAAAACGCTACCCAAACCACCATTGAGTTAAATATACAAGGCTAAGTAGGTGATTATATGTCGGACAAGTATACAAATAATGGTCAGGATGATTTGTCGCAGGTTCAAGACATGGCCAATAAGGGCGTGGACACTTTTAAGCAGGGTAAAAACCTGATTGATAAATTCAGAAAAGGAAAAGGACCTGCGGAAAAAGGCAACAAGCTTGTGAACGGTTATAAGAAGGCGAAGTCAGCCGTAAAAAAGTTTTCTAAGGTGGGGAAATATCTTAAGTTTTTGGTGATCCCACCTTTTCCAAATGCCGTGATTACAGGAATCGTTTTGCTTATTATTATTGTTGTTGTGGTCATCGTGGGTGCTTTTATGGGAAGTGGGAACTCAGGTGGGCAGAACAATGCGCAGAGCCAGCGGTACATAGATGGTTTGGATAGTGATTCAAAGGATGAGATGAAAAAAGCAAAAGAGGATGCCAAAAAGGACATGAATGAGGATGAGCTTTCAGACCTCGAGAAAAATGTGGATGACTTTTTGACAGAGTTTATGGATTCCCTGTATGGATATGATGCTACAGATTCCATGAAAGATATGTCGAGTGAAGCAGGAATGAATATTATGATGAGTGATAAGTATATTTTGACCGCAATCGAAAGACTTTCTTATGCCTGGAATTTTGAAGATCCATTAATCTATTCCTACGAGGGGAAGCTGCTCAATAAATTTCTTCTTTTGGGATTCAATCAGTTTTTTTCAGATCTCAATAGCCGGTTTAAAACATTGATGGCAAACGCAGGAAATAAAAGTTATGACGCGGGTGTATATCTAGAATTAGATACACAGATAGAGCCAGTGTATGCAGTGGATGAGAATCTGCAGCCTACCAGTAAGGTGATCAAGTCGCCCTCTTTATTACATAACAATCTACGCATGTCTATCGAAAAAAGCTATACAGAAAGTGCAGAGGGCATGGGGAAATATTCGGATGATACATACTGGAGTGACGATAATATTCTCACATTAGATAAAACGGAATACATTTCACAAAGCATACAAACAATGGAGTCTAATCATAAATTATCCGCGGAGATTATTCATCATGAAAGTACCCTTTTTGATCCGGGTCTTGAAAACAGGATATTTGATGAGACAACCAGGGAGAATCAGGATAAGGTGATCGAGCGTGTGAAAGAGACCATTGTGGCCAATATGCCATTCTTTCAATACATTAAGCCTTTTAATACCAAAAAAGTGGCCGGAAGAAGTTGGTCAGATAATGGCTGGCAGTTTGATTGGACCAAAGATATGTTTTTGCCCTATGAATTATATGCTCCAGGAAGCTTTACGGAGCAAAATGGATATTTCCGTTTTCATTTTGATACAACACGGTTGGATGAATTTCTGGATTTTTATAGAGAAAATAGTATTAATAAAGAGGTGATTCTGACAAATTTGTTGAAAAGAGTTCCTGAGAAAAAGGACTATGAGGAGAATGAGGAGCGACTTGCTGAGGAGTATGTGAAAAACTTCGATAAGGTAGAACAATATTTATACTTTTCAAAGCCACTCTATGAACCGAGAAACCATTTGATCGTTTACGCAGGAGACAAACTGGCTAATTATTATGTAATTGAAAAAGGTGTACCCTATGACTCCTGGCAAAAGACGCTTCAGATCACAAGGGATAGCGATGAGGAGATTGACTGGGGAGTTGAGGTTGATCCCGCGACACAAGCCGTTATCAATCAAACAGAAAAGACAAAAAAGAAGATCACACCAGATTCGGTAGGATTAAAACATACCAATGTTTTAATCAAACAATATCTGGTCACACCTTCATTAAGGCCACTTCGGTTTTCAAGTATGACTTTAACAACGGATTTTCTTTACTCAAAAGTGGATGAAGTAAAGGCATGGAAGGTGGAAGACGAAGCCTACGAGATTACCTATAGCGGCACGCTGGTTACGGCAGATGAAGAAGGAGGAATCGGTTCAAGCACGAAGGTTACGGGAACCAAAAGGATTAGGACACAAACCAAAACCAGAAGTCGGTATGCCTATGTTAACTCTACAATGCAGGAGCAAAAGTTTGACATGGAATCCGTACAACTAGATCTAAACTATCAGGAAGAAGTATGGGCAAGGCTACTTTATAATCTGGTTCCATATGTTGAAATAGAAGAAGAGAAAGTGGCTGAAAAAAATAAGATTATGCTCAATGTGGCCTATGTGGTGATCAACAAGTTGGGGGGAAGCGTGGTGACAGACTTTGAAAAAAAATTAAACCAGCTTGGTTACAAAACAACCTTGCCAGACACATTAAATTATAACCTCAGTAAGCAGGCACAAAATGTTGCCAAATGTATTTCTGCTTTATATAAGATAGATGTAGTCGTAAATGATGAAACAAATTTTGAAAAAGTGAAGGAACCAACTGCTAAGAGCGTCACAATTCATACACAAGATGATACAGTTAGTTACCGATTTTATTAAGGAGGAAGGGACATATGAAAAAGGAAATAGGAGCTATATTGAGTGGCTTCATATTCTTAACACTTTTCTATGCAGTATCAACCTATGCATATGGGGAACTCAATAATCTGGGTCAAACCTTGGGTAGGGTGCAGGGAGACATTTGGCCTTATGTAAAGACCATTGGGGCGTTGATCATCTTTGTGGCTGTACTCATGATGGGATTCTCCATCTTGAAAAATAGAAACAAGGCGGAGGAGAGAGCGGCAGCAATGATGGGGGGGCCTTATATTTTAGGCGGAGCGATTGTTCTTGGCATGCTGATGGTGATTATAAGTATTCTACAACCATACATCAACCGGACACAAAATATTAACATATCGAACGATGGATCTTCTACTTTAGAGACCGTTTATTATGCTCAGGTGCCAGGTGTAAATACGACCACGATGCAATGGCTAATTATTGCCAAGAGGGATTACATCGTTGCTGAGAGCACCATGAATGATATTCTCAATAAGTATGAAATAAGTGTGATGAACAAGGTTTACTTTAGTGACATGACGAGTCAAGAGATAGAGGATTTCTTTAAAAGCCCAGTACAACCAAGTCTAACTTTGCTCAGGTTAACAAACTATGTAAGAAATCACTATGATATCTTTTATGAACTGGATCCTTATAATCGCTTTGACATCATGGGTTCTGGGCGAATTCATAACTGGAGCGAGTTGGTAACAAAGAGTAAGGTGGAAATCAAGAAGGCACTACTAGAGGCTTATCCAGATGAGCTAAAAGAAAAAGAAGTGGAACGATTTCTTTCCTATTTCAAATTTTAAGGAGGTGAACAATGGATGTTAGAATGAGACGATATTTGCTTATTGCAGTCATCGCCGTGGTGGTGATTTTGTTGATCTTTCTCATCAGTCGAATGATGAGGGGGTCAAACCGAGTTTCTGTTACAAAGGTTGGAGATAAGAAAATAGAAAATGTCAACATTCCTTTGGAGGAAATACAAAAGAATAATGATGCATATTATGAGGATTTTAAAAAACGAGCTTTACAAGGGGAGTTTGGAGAGTGTCCGATCTGTAATGATATAGAGACAAATCCATACAAAGGCGGTATCTGTCCAAAATGTCAAAGTGAGGCCTTAAACTGCACACTTTGTGATTGGACAATAAACTATGAAGGGACGGAAGAATAGATATGAAAAAAATTGGATATTTGGTAGTACTATTTTTACTGTGTTTTACCATAATTACAAACCCAGTGGTTGCGACAGAAGTAGAGGAAACAAGTTATAGTATTGAAGAATTAAGCCAATTGTTGAACAAGAGACAGGATTATCTAAAAAGGGTTATGGAGCTTTCAAATCTAGATGAGGGAGCCTCTTTGGATGAAATCAGAACAGCACTTGAGAGTTATGAAAGTCGATATGACCTTTATATGCGACTCGGATATGTGCTTGGGAAGGAAGGACAAAATACCCTTTATGGTTACATAGATCTAGCGGATTTAAAGCTTGTGGATGGGGTACCTCTCTACCTACAAACTGATCCGAAATGGAAGGAGTTTCCGTACTATTTCCATGATAAAACGACCTATACACCGATCAAAGAATCGGGCTGTGTGCCCACCTCTTTTGCGATGGTGACAACGGCGCTTTTAAATGGAACAGAGGAGATCATCAATGCGGAAAGAAAGATTCATGCTGCTTTGGCAAACCCTAAGTTTCCGGGAAGAAAGTATCAAGTGCATGCGGACTCAAAGATTGATGGCGTGATCACGCCGGACGAGATGGTCATTGCCTTTTCTGAGCTAAAGCAACACTATGACGGGGGGTCCAGCTGGACCTCACTTTCACTCACCAATAGCACCTATTTGAGCAATGCCCTCAATATTGAAAGTGTTAGTATAGATGTAAATAAGATGATCGAAAAGCTGAAGGCGGGGTCTTTACTGTTGCTATCAACAGGGATTGAGGGGAGAACCTGTTACTTTACGAGTAAAGGGCACGGGATTGCGATCGCCGGTTTAAGAGTGGTCAATGGGGAGGTTTACTTTGTGGTAAAAGACCCGAATAGAACCTATAACTATTCAGCCAGATGGTCAAAGATCAAAAATGGGGACTACATTGCTCCTTCCAGTAGCACAGGTGAAGATCTGTTTAGAGCAAGCATCTTCACAGGGGCCGGGCCGGGAGCAGTGAAGGGAGCCTATGCGGTTAGTAGTAAGGTGGAAAGAAATAATCAGATTGCGGACCAAGGAAATGTAATCTACGGCGCGGGAAGTGCTATGAACATCAATGGGACCAGTCATAAGCTGATTTTTCCGGTAAACGATACCAGCTTCAGTGTTTCCACCATCTTTGGGTGGAAGAGTGGCAAATTTCACAATGGAATGGACTTTACCTCTCCCAAAATCCAACAGGGAGGAGCCTCTATGTTGGCTGTTTTAGACGGAACCGTAGAGTATGTAAAGACAGACAACTCAGGTGAAGAGGGACGTTACGTGGTGATCAATCACGGTAAGAACGCGCAGGGCAAAGAGATTCGAACTCGATATTTACACATGGCGGGGGTGAGTGTGCAAAAAGGGGACACGGTAAAACAAGGAGAGGTTCTTGGGAAAATCGGTGGATCTGGACTGGGCAGTGAAACGACGTATACGATTCATGCACACTTGGATATTCAAACCGGATCGGCCAGTGAAGCAAATGCAAAGACCAACCCAATCCAGTTCCTATTTAGCACCAGTGACCTTGGTAAGATTAATCAAGAACAAAGAGCCACTGCTAAATGGCAGCTTGAGAATACAATTACATCATATTATACGGAATAAGGAGTATCAAATGGGTGTGAGAATACTAAATAAGATCATTGAGTTTGGAAGAACCAAAGCGGGGTTATCCGCAATCATTATTGTGGTCGCACTAGTCGTTGCCAACCTATATGCGTGTACACTTCAGCTGAAGGATAAGACAATCGAAAATCGGCTTGTTCAGGGGGAAGAAAAATTACTGGATCTGGAACAGGCGTTATACAGAGAGTGGGACGCAATTATTGTGAAAAAAGACAGCGCTTATGTGGAGTTGGTTAAGGAGTATGAGCCATATTCTGCTTATGAAGGAATTATTTCCTTTGATATATCAGAAGAAAAAAAAGGGGTTTTCACCTTTCCGTTTGTGGTAGCGGTCAAGCGAAGTGGGCTAGACAAGGAATGGAACTACTACAAAGAATATTCGTTGCGTTTTGAGAGAAAAGGAAATCAATATGATATGACGATTTTAAAAGAGACACCGTTATCCTAATGGTGTCTCTTTTATCTTCTTTGGTGCTCTCGGATAGAGCTGTTTGGTTGACTCTTTTTTAGAAATGATTAGGAGGGAGTGATCAATCTGCAGATGTTCGATTTTAAGCTCATAATGGAGAGCCTCTTTGATCTCTCCGCCCAGGACAGCAATGGCTCTCTTCCCGGGGACTATTTCCTCTTCCACATGACTTCCTTTCATAGCGATGAAATTCCCGCCCACCTTTACAAAGGGAAGGCAGTATTCCGAAAGCACAGGTAGATTTGCCACAGCGCGTGAGATACTAAGGTCAAACCGCTCACGGTAGGCAGAATCATGCGCTAGATCTTCACTCCGGCCGTGTACAGCACAAATTCTCTCTAAATGAAGCTCGGAGATTACATCAGAGAGAAAAGAAACTCTCTTTTGCAAAGAATCGAGCAAAGCGACCTTAAGATGAGGGAATAGGATTTTAAGTGGGATGCCTGGAAAGCCACCGCCTGTACCGACATCGATTACAGTGTTGATTGGTTTGAGGTTGAAAAATTGGGAGACCATCGCAGAATCCAAGAAATGTTTGACACAAATCGCGTGATCTTCCGTAATGGAGGTAAGATTAAACATCTGATTATACTTTTGCAACATTTCTAGATAAACGACAAACATCGACAATTGGGTTTCACTTATAGGAATCCCTTTTTCACTAAAACACTGATTTAAAAACTTTTTCATAACTTTTCTTTCCTCTATTGACTAAACTGTTTTTATTATAGTATAATGGGAATAAATAATCAACTATATTAATTTTAAGGAGAAAAAGATGGAAGCATCAATCAAAACCACAGTTGCTGTTGTTTTACAAAACATATGGCCGGCGATTACAGCAGTTTGCTTAGTTGTTGTATTTGTCGCAATCGTTGGAATCGGATTTGAGCTTATTTTTAACAGAAAGGATGACGAAAAGAGAAAGGAAGCAATTAAATCATTTATCTGGGTAGTAGTGGGAACGGTCGTGGTGTTTGGCTCGCTCTTTATTACAAACATGATATTGACCACTTCAAGTGGGATAGCTGATAGCTTACAAGGTCAAGGTGCAATCGAACAGCAATAAATGTAGAAAAGTGTAAAAAAAGGGAAAATATTCTTGACAATTGTCATAAAAGACGGTATAATAGAAGTATATATTTTATAGGAGGAATCAATGAAAAATAAAATTTTAAGAGGATTAACGGCTTTCAATCTATTCATATTAGCAGGTGGTGTAAAAGCTTTTGCAAGTGGCGACACAACTCTAGAAGTGCCAAATGGTGAAGGACAAACACAGGTTCAAACCATTGCATCTATGATTGCAAAATTTTCAAAGCCTATTGCGGCATTGCTTATCTTCGGATCTGTTCTAATCATCGGATTTGAAATCATTATGAAAAGAAATAAAGCGGATGAAAGAACCGAATCCATGACATCTCTTATGTGGGTAGGAATCGGCGGGATTATCATTGCACTAGCGATGACTGTTGCAAACGTAATCATCAATGCT